>CAMYJJ010000001.1 GCA_947258735.1 Thermodesulfovibrionia bacterium
GCATAACAAATATATTTCCCGGATGGGGATCAGCATGAAAAAACCCGTCATCGAAAATCATCTTGAAATACCCGTCCACTCCCTTTTTTGCAATATCCACCCTGTCTATTCCAAATGCATCTATACCTTCAACGTCATCGATGCGCACCCCTTCAATCCTCTCCATAACTATGACCCTTGCTGACAGGTAATCAGAATAGACAACGGGTATGCAGATATCCTTATTACCTTCAAAGTTCCTCCTAAACCGCTGGGCATTCTTTGCCTCTGTTATAAAATCCAGCTCCTTCTTAACTGACCGCGCAAATTCATTTACTATCCCTTCAGGGTCAAAGAGCCTGCTTTCCGGTATGTACTTGAGCATCAGCCGGGCAATGACACCTAAAATCACGATGTCCGTATCAATTATTTCTGCTATGTCCGGTCTCTGGATTTTGACTATGACTTTTTCACCGCTTTTGAGAACGGCATTATGCACCTGTGCAATGGAGGCAGCGGCTACCGTTCTGTCATCAAATTCAGAGAAAATGTCTTCGGTATCTGATCGAATGTCTTCCTGAATTATCTGTTTAGCTTCGTATGAGGGAAAAGGGGGCACTTTGTCCTGAAGTTTTTTAAATTCCTCAGCATACTCAATGGTAATCAGGTCCGGTCTTGAAGAAAGCACCTGTGCAAGTTTAATAAACGAAGGACCGAGCTCGCTGAAGGCCATGCGCAGTCTCTCCGGAATGGTATGCCTTTCGATGTCCTGCCACCTGGCAAAGACCTTTATTCGTTTTCTTAACGGGATGAAACGCTGAAGATTGACCCGGTCTATAAACTGTCCAAAACCGTGTTTGAGGAAAACATTGACAATCTGTCTTATTCGGGCAAGACTCTTGTATGTCTGCCAGAATCTGAGAAAGCTTTTTATTGCCATTCAATAGTTATTTTAAAAAAATGTCAAATTTCAAAATCCCAATGTCAAATGAATTTCAACATAATAATTTCAAATGAAAAAACCTGAACAACCCTGAAACTACCTTTAATAGTGCAATAATTCATTTGGCATTCAATTGACATTTAAGCTTTGAAATTGGGAATTAATCAGCTTTAGTTGATTGTTCAAGCTTCTTTACTTTTGAGGAAAGACTCATTATTTTTTTATTCAGTTTGTCTACATCTTCCCTCGTGGGTATATTCATTTTTTCCAGAGCCTTTTCAATCACGTCAGAGACAGTCCTGTTTATCTCTTCCCCTGTCCTGCTGATTTTATCCGAGCACTCTTTAACAAGATTCGCCCCCTGAGACTCGCTCAGCTCCCCTTTTTTAACAAGCTCGTCAACCACCTCATTGATTTTTTCCGGGACCCCAAGCCCTGCCATTATTGTCTTATGAATCAATTCGTTAATAGTCATAGCCGCCTCCCGCTTAATACAGGTTAAACTAATTCATCCTTTCCTTGATTATATCACCTACAGATGCAATGGCCCTGTCCAGACCTTCCGGGTCCTTTGTGCCACCCTGTGCCATGTCCGGCCTGCCGCCTCCCTTACCGCCTGTAACAGCTTTCAGAATATCACCCGCGTTCAGTTTTGATACAAGGTCCTTTGAAACAGCAGACACGTAATATGCCTGTCCTTCAAGCTCTGATCCCAATACAATCACTCCGGAACCGATTTTATCTTTCAGAGAATCAGTAAGGCTTCTCAGACCCTTCATGTCCATGCCATTTGACCTGTAAGCAAGAACATTTATACCATTTACCTGTTTGATGTTTTCTAAAATTGTGTCCACACTTCCCCTGGCTGTCTTTTGTCTTGCCCTGTCCAGCTCCTTTTCCCTGGTTTTTAATTCATTGATGAGCTTTTCAACCTTGCCTGATATGCCAAGTTCATTGACCTTAAGCATGGCTGCTGCTTTTTTCAGTTCTGCCTGCCTGGATTTATTGTACGTAAGAGCACCAAACCCTGTAACAGCCTCGATCCTCCTGATCCCTGCTGCAACGCTTCCCTCTGAGATAATTTTGAAGGGCCCGATCTCACCTGTTGCATCACAATGGGTCCCTGCGCAGAGCTCAGCAGAGAACTCACCCGCCATTACGACCCTGACTTTTTCTCCGTATTTTTCTCCAAACAGGGCAACAACCCCCTGTTCAATGGCATCATCTAGATTTGATTCTGTTACTGCAACAGAAGAGTTCTCTATTATTTTTTCATTCACGATATCTTCAATTTCACTTATCTCTTTATCATTCACAGGAAAAAAGTGATTAAAGTCAAACCTCAGTCTGTCAGGGGCTACCAGCGAACCTGCCTGCTTTATATGGTCTCCAAGCACCGTCTTTAAAGCAGCATGCAGCAGATGTGTAGCAGTATGGTTTCTCTTTATGGCTTTTCGGTTTTCTTCTGAGACACGTGCAGTAACGGTCATTCCTGTTTTTATGGTGCCATTGTTGATCTCAGCATGGTGAAGCATCAGGTTATGGAATTTTTTTGTATCACGAACTTTGATCGAGATACCATCTGCCCTCATTGTTCCTGAATCTCCAACCTGACCACCTGACTCACCATAAAACGGTGTCCTGTCAAGAACGACCTCAACTTCATCGCCCTCTGATGCCTGGAAAACCAGTTCTCCGTCATTAATCAGTGCCATAACTTGTGCGTCCGCATGCATGGTGTCATATCCGAGAAACCCGGTTGGTCCCGACTTCTGAACTATTTCCCTGTACACGCCCGAAATCTCCTCTTCCCCTACCCATGAGGCCCTTGCCCTGCTCTTCTGCTCTTCCATTTCATTATTGAAACCCTGCTCGTCTATCCTGAGCTGACTGTCTTCTGCAATGTCCCGGGCCAGGTCAAGGGGGAAACCGTATGTATCATACAGTTTAAATAGTTCGCTTCCCGGAATGCTTTCTTTGCCGGATTTTTTTACTTCATCTATTACTTTATCCAGAATTCCCATCCCTGCAGACAGGGTATGGGCAAACCTCTCCTCCTCCAGTTTAAGGACTTTTTTGCTCATATCCATGTGTTCCGCGATATCAGGATATGCATCTGCCATATTTTCATAGACCACATCAAGGACATTATGGAGAAAGGGCTCTTCAAGTCCCAGCATAAATCCATGCCTCGCAGCCCTTCTCATTATCCGTCTCAGGACATACCCCCTGCCCTCATTGGACGGGGTAAGCCCTTCTGAAAGAACAAAAGCAGACGACCTGATATGGTCTGCTATGACCCTCAGCGAAACATCTGCTGCAGGATCAGCGCCATACGTTTTACCGCAGAGGTTTTCAACATATTGTATTATTGGCATGAACAGGTCAGTATCAAAGTTATTGAGTTTTCCCTGCATTACTGCCGCAAGTCTTTCGAGACCCATACCGGTATCAATGCTCGGTTTCGGCAGAGGGGTAAGTGTACCAGTAGCATCCCTGTTAAACTGCATAAAAACAAGGTTCCAGATCTCAAGATACCTGTCACAGTCACACCCCACTTTGCAGTCCGGACGGCCGCAGCTCTGTTCCGGTCCCTGGTCAATCAGTATTTCAGAGCACGGTCCGCAGGGCCCTGTATCGCCCATCTGCCAGAAATTGTCTTTTGCTCCGAGCCTGAAGATCTGTTCCTTGGGAATGCCAACATGGTTATGCCACAGCTCTTCAGCTTCATCATCCTCTTCATACACAGTAATCTGGAGTTTCTCTCCGGGCAGACCGGCCCTTTCAGTAAGAAATTCCCATGCCCATTCAGTAGCCTCTCTCTTAAAATAGTCTCCAAAAGAAAAATTGCCCAGCATCTCAAAGAAGGTATGGTGACGTGCAGTCCTTCCTACATTTTCCAGATCATTGTGCTTGCCCCCTGCCCTCAGACATTTCTGCACAGTGACAGCCCTTTTGTAGGGTCTTGACTCATCACCAAGAAAAACAGATTTAAACTGGACCATCCCTGCATTGGTAAAGAGGAGGGTAGGATCATCCTTTGGCAATAATCCGGAGCTGGAGACCGGCTCATGTGCCTTTTCCCTGAAAAAGTCAATAAACAACTGTCTTATCTTTCGGCTTTCCATAGTTCCAGAAAATGTCTTAAATAAAAGGGCTTAGAAAATATCTATCGTATTATATCAGAAATAATGTATATATTAATAAATGCTCCTTCCTGTCCGGATAGCTTCAGGTTAAGAATTACACCCTTTTTTCCGATTATATATACAAGCGTAACTCTATATATTGTTGCATATTGGTCTTTAAACCAATATGCATTGGAAAGTTGTGAAGTGAAACACCGGGATGAAATATTAAAAGCCGCTCATCAATATGCAATAAATGGCCAGTTTGATGATGCCATATCCGAATACCTGAAAATTCTGCCTTCTAGCGTGGGTGGCAAAATACAAAATATTCTCGGAGACTTGTACCTGAAAAAAGATTCCAAAACCGAAGCAATCAAATATTTCAGGGAAGCTGCTGTCATTGCCAACAAGGAAGAGTCTCACGCAAAAGCAATTGCACTGTACCATAAAATCCTGTTCATTAATCCTGATCAACTGGATGTGGTCATTGAACTGGCAGAAATAAATGCTGAAAGAGGCTTCATCAGACAGGCGGTAGACGGTCTGAGAAGGGCTGCTGAGGTGTATTACTCAGATGGGCTCCCTCTGAAAGCCATTAGCATATTAAAACAGGCGCTGTCGATCTGTCCGGCAGATATTGAACTGAAAATCAAAATTGCGGAACTGCAGCTTACGAGAAACCAGACAGACAATGCCATACATATGTATCTGTCCATCGCACATGAATATGAAGAACATGCTGAAACTGTCAAGGCAGAAAACATGTATAAAAAAGTCATCAGCCTGGATCCGGAAAACATGGAAGCGTTTATACGCCTGAGCAGACTGGCTGAAGACAATCAGGACCTTGAACGTTCCATGGAATATATGTCAAAGGCTGTTGCCCTTGCTCCGGACGACAGTGATTTAATGTCTGATTACGTAATCCTCGCTTCTAAAGCAAATATAGACATCTCCCAACACGTATCACACGCCCATGATGGACCTGATCATAATGGGCCTGAATACTCAGACATTCCTCATACAGTTCAACATGTAAACGAATCAGACTACATGCATGAACCTTTGGACCTGTCTCCTGACAGCACACAAACCGGCAATCAATATAAAGCTGCATCAGCATCAGTTGAACCATCGTCTGTACCATTTCCATCAGCAGATAGTTTCTCTGAAAATAATGATATAACCGGACCCCCTTATACAGGCGGAACAGGGGCTGAAAAAAACGGCATATGGGAGGACAATCTTCATGAAGACACAAACAGCCTGCCTGTTACTGATGCCATACGGGAATCGACGGCAAAACAGGTAACAGGCCATGAGGATGCTGAAGCTGAGTATGAACAGAAGGGCGGGGCTTCTGCATTTAATCTGTCCGAAACAGTGCCCGTTCATGAGAAAACAGAAAAGGATGCCTTTCGGCTGAAAAGGCGTATTAAAAAAAATGGATTACATGCAGCATTTGCACTGTTTATAGTCATGGTCACAGGCCTGTCTTTTTTTGTAACCTTTCAATATTTACATAAGAGACAGATCGTAGAAATTGAATCTGTAAAAAACCTGTTCCCCACCGTACCACTGCCGGAAAAAGAATTCACAGCCAGAGAGGATACTTCAGTTACAGACAAAACATATAATCAGGATGTACCTGATGTACAGCCAGACAAAAAGATAGAATCAATATCAATTGAGGGCAATATAACGAAAAATACCCGGGAAGTGTTAACCCTGCCTGTCAGGGATACGCAACCTGTAGTTCAAGAGGAGGCACTAAGTACGGAAAACATCCATGAATTACCTCTATATGAGCGGGAGCTCAATCCCGTCGAGCCAGACGAAGAAGTCATTAAACCAATATTGGCTAATAATGCAGACACACATGGAAAAGAAGAACCACACAGCAATAATGAGAACTTTCAGGTGCTCAACATGGAATCCGAAACCGTTGTGAGCGAGATCATAATCATACCGGATAACAGAATCGAGAAAGCACACAATGAAGAGAATGATGACGTAAACAATTCAGATACCATTATATCAACCGTAAATCCCGAGGAGGAAAGAGACCAGAAAAAAGAAATGTCTCATGTTGAACGTGAACTACGCAATGTTATTGAAACCACGAATGAAATGAAACGGGAACCGGATCAAAAAATAAAAGATACAGCATTTATATCATTTATTGAGCTGTTTGACAATAATGATAACAACTGGGAGATCGCAACAACAGAAGCAGCCCACGTCCGACTGGAACACGGGAAATATTATATTCAGAACAGGAGAAAGTCCGGCGCTTATATTATTCTTAACGGCCCTGATATTTCAACTAACCTTGACTTTGAGATCGAGTCACATTTGCATTCTATAGCTGCTTCAGATGGTCACCCATACGGCCTTATCTTTGGTGCAAAAAACAAAGAAGACTTTTTCGTCTTTCAGGTTCTCCCGGGAAATAATTATTCCATCAGGAAATATTTCAGGGGAGTTTCTCTTGAGCTGGCAGGCGGACATATAAACAGCAGGCCGGATTCTCAGGATCTTAATCATGTTTTAAAAATTAAGAGCAAAGAAAATAAACTGAGTTTTTATATGGATGGAAATGTTATTAATGATGTTCCGGATATATATTTCTCAAACAGAAAGACAGGTTTTTTTATAGACATAAATAGCGGCATAGTTATAGACAAGCTCATCGTTCATTATCAACCCGGATAAATGGATGCAGAGCTCATTGGGGCTGCAGCTCTCGTTCCCTGAAGACCTTGCTGATCACTGACGCAGAATATCCCCTCCGCTGCAACATTCCCCACAGCCTTCTCTTTACAACATGCTCAGGGTGCCTGCTGAGTGAGTCCACCTTCTTCTCTATAAAATTGCGGGCAGATACCTCTTCCATATGACTGGTATGTCCTGACATGGTTTCATGAATGAGTTCTTCTGAAATTCCCCGCCTTGCAAGGAACATGATCACCCCCCTGCGGCCAAGATATTTTCTTTCTGTGGACTGTCTGAAGAGATCGGCTGCCAGGAGTTCATCATTTACAAGCTTTGTCCTTTCAAGAAAATTCATGACATCCGTGATATGGTCCTGATCAAAGCCCTTTTTCCCCAGTCTTTCGAGCATCTCTTTTCTGCTTCTGGATCTGTAATTGAGCAGTCGTAAGGCATAGCTCCTTACTTCAGCGAGAGAACCTTTCAATCTTTGACCCGCTTTTTCCTTTCGAATCATCGGAGGTCCTGCCTGACCCCCACACATCCTTTGTTGACTCAACCCCCTTGACCTTCAATGCAAAATCATCCGGACGGGTGGCAATGCTGAGAGCGCTTTCATATGATATCAGATTGCTATTGTACAGATTAAGCAATGACTGATCAAAGGTCTGCATTCCATACTGGCTGCCGCCTTCAGCAATATGATCGTTAATGTTTTTTGTCTTGTCAGGGTCATGAATACAGGCTTTAATCGTAGCTGTTGCTACAAGGACCTCAACCGCAGGCACAACTCCTTTCCGGTCGGCCCGCTGTAAAAGCCTCATCGAGATAATTGCCTTAAGCACAGATGCGAGTTGAGCCCTCACCTGAGTCTGCTGATACGGAGGAAACACAGAAATGATCCTGTTCACAGTCTCAACGGCATCAATCGTATGAAGTGTGCTTAACACCAGGTGTCCTGTCTCTGCTGCATCAAGCGCGGTCTTAATCGTCTCAAAATCCCTCATTTCTCCAACGAGAATCACATCCGGGTCCTGCCTGAGGGCTGCCCTCAGGGCCTTTGCAAATGAGACCGCATCATTGCCTATTTCTCTCTGACTTATGATACTTTTTTTGTCCTTATGCAAATACTCAACAGGGTCTTCAATAGTGATAACATTATCTGATTTATTGGAATTTATATAGTCAATCATGGAAGACAGTGTTGTTGTCTTGCCGCTTCCGGTGGTCCCGGTCACCAGAATAAGCCCTCTCGGTTCAAGGGAGATCTTTTTCAGCACCTCAGGCAGATGCAGCTCCTCCAGTTGAAGGATCTGAAACGGAATGACCCTGAACACAATGGCCACCGTCCCCCTCTGGATAAAACAGTTGCACCTGAACCTGCCGAGTCCCGGAACACTATAGGACACATCAATATCAAGTTCCCTGTTGAACTGCTCCTGATGCGGTTCTTTCATTATGTTCATGGCAATGCCGGACGTATCTTCAGATGACAATCTTTCTTCTGATGTCATAGTCGTAAGCATCCCGTTTATTCTTACTACAGGGTGAGAACCTGCGCGTATGTGAAGGTCCGATGCCTTCATGCCAACTGCTTTTTTCAGGAGTGAATTAATATCTATCGCCATAAATTACCTCTTAAAATTATATGCCTCAAGAATTTTTAATTCAACTTCCTGGGCAACTTCCGGGTTTGTAAGCAAGTACTGTTTTGCGTTTTCCCGTCCCTGTCCTATTTTATTTCCGTTATAAGAATACCATGAACCTGCCCTCTCAACTATATTCTTTGCCAAACCCATATCAATCAGTTCTCCAGCACGTGAAATGCCTTCATTAAAAAAGATATCGAATTCAGCCTGTTTAAACGGAGGCGCCACCTTGTTCTTGACCACCTTTACCCGTACCCTGTTGCCGATTGCTTCCTGAGCTGTCTTGAGCTGTTCAATCCGTCTGATGTCCAGCCTGACAGAAGAGTAAAACTTCAGCGCATTCCCGCCCGTCGTTGTTTCAGGGTTGCCAAACATGACGCCTATTTTCATTCGTATCTGGTTAATAAAAACCACGGCCGTATTGCTCTTTGCAATCGCAGACGTGAGCTTTCTCAGGGCCTGACTCATAAGCCTTGCCTGAAGCCCGGGCAGACTGTCTCCCATGTCCCCTTCTATCTCAGCCCTGGGAACAAGGGCTGCAACAGAATCAATCACAATGATAGCAAGGGCTCCGCTACGTACCAGGGTCTCTGTCACTTCCAGCGCCTGCTCTCCTGTGTCCGGCTGGCTTATAAGAAGATCATCTATATTAACACCCAGCTTTTCTGCATATCCGACATCCAGTGCATGTTCAGCATCGATAAAGGCTGCTGAGCCGCCTGCTTTCTGTGCCTGTGCAACCGCGCTCAGTGCAAGGGTGGTTTTACCGGATGACTCAGGGCCATATATCTCGATTACCCTGCCCTGTGGAAATCCCCCGATGCCGAGAGCAGCGTCAAGCCCGATCGACCCGGTTGATATGGCAGGGATATCAACTATCCCATCAGAGCCAAGCCTCATGATGGCCCCCTTGCCAAACTGCTTTTCTATCTGTGATATGGCAACTTCAAGCGCCTTTGTGCGGTTCTTATCAGTCATCTTTACATCCTCTTTACTATGCATATATCTTCTCCTTAATTTTTTTACAGATTTGCATACATTAATCCATCACAGGGTAAAGGAGCTTGTAATAATAACTTTCCCCGCAATCCATTAGAATTGTTTTTCACATATAAACCATTACCGCGTATCACTTTTACCCCATGCATTCATTCATGTATTCCTGAAATTTCATGAAACTCGATCCAGGGGAATTTCGGCAATCGTTGAATAAACTGCCCCTGCCGGTTTCAGTTCACTCTTTATTAAATATATAGATCTTACATCAAATAGCCCAAATCTGTCATGCTCCAGCATCGAAATGTTTTCCAGCAATGCGCTTTTCCCCCGTGAACTCCTGAACCTGCCAAGAGTAAGGTGAGGTGAGAAATCCCTTGTATCAGGCTCAAATCCCAATGAGGCCATGGCCTCGTCAATTTCAGACTGAAGTTTCACCAGTTCCCCATGAGCGATAATGCCGGCCCATAGTACTCTTGGAGACCTTTTTGCCGGAAAGGTGCCAATGCCCGAAATCTCAATGCTGAACATTCTATGATGACTGCATGCCCCCTTTAATCCCTGGATAATACCGGTGACACCAGCTTCCTTAATGTCCCCGAGAAATTTCAGTGTAAGATGTATGTTATCAGTCTTAACCCATCTGAGGTCAGCGCCGCTTTTCTTCAAATGCTGCTGAATCCCTGCAAGGGAGGCCTTCACCTCTTCAGGCAGTGCTATGGCAATAAAACATCTCACATATATCGTCTAAGTAAACTTCAAAAAACCAACGCGTTCATTGTTTCACAATAGGATACCATAAAAGGAGTCAAGGGTATGGCAAAAAAGGTTGAAATATTAAAAATATATTCTTTTCACTGGAACCCTCAAACCCTCGAGTCCTTAAACCCTTTTTTTATCAACGATTTATCCGAACAACACCCTCCAGATCTGAAGACAGATATTTGTATATACCCCTGCAAGGAGATCATCAAGCATGATTCCTGTTCCTCCTGATAATTTACTGTCTATCCGGTTTATGGGAGGGGGCTTGAATATATCAAACAGCCGGAACAACACAAAAGCGGCAAGAAGATATCCTGTATGTTTTGGGATAAACATGACAGATACCATATAACCGCAAAACTCATCAATTATGATATGACCGCTGTCCTTACCCAGGACCTTTTCGGTATGATGGGCCGAGACGGTTCCGGCAACAATGACAGAAATGGACAGAAGCAGGAGAACAGCATCACCGGGCCTGCTTAATAAAATGGCTAATAACCCAATGGCGGTCCCGACCGTTCCCGGAGCATATGGAATATAACCGGCATACCCGAGTGTGGCAATTATATGATAACCCTGGTTGAGCATATGAAGAAATGTCAAATGTCAAAGCTCAAATGCCAAATGAATTACAAATTTAAAAAATTTCAAATTACAAAAGCAACAAATGGCCGGGTTTAATCTTCTGTTTTTTGACATTAAGTCATTGAGAAATTCAATTGGCATTTGAGCTTTGACATTGGTAATTATTTACTGACTTTATTGCACTTGTTCCTGCACAATTTTATATGAATGAGTTATGTCAGCGCTCTTTCCAATCGTCGCTCCCACGAGACAGTATTTATCAAGAGAGAGTTCTATTGCGCGTTTTACGGCATCTTCAGAGAGATTCCTGCCTGTAACCACGTACTCTATGTGCATTTTCTCAAACGATTTTGGATGGCCTTCTGCAGTATCACCGCTGACATTCATCTCAAATCCGGTCACTTCCTGCTTTTTTTTCCTCAATATGGAGATTACGTCCATACCTGAACATCCTCCAAAAGCCATGAGCAGAAGCTCTGAAGGTTTGGACCCTGTGTTATGTCCGCCCACATTCGGGGGTCCGTCCATGACAACGGCATGACCTGAATCAGCAGTTGCTATAAATTGCATATTCTCAACAAGCCTGACTTTACTCTTTAACATACCTTACCTCCATATATTTAACAGGTGATGATAAGACTGTAAGAAATTACATGTATTTTGTCAATCATGGTTATATGAGTGTATATTCATGAAGTATGTTTTATTCAGGACTGCTGTGCCAGGCATAATATGTCATTTTTTATATCAGAAATACCTTGATTTATACTTCATTTAGGTACCGCATGGGCACACTTTCAATAAGTCATATAACATGGTAGAATATGTCTTTATTTTTTGCCTTTGTCTATAGTTTCTACAATTTCTAAAGGAGAATTATGACGAAAAAAGTGAGGAAGGCAGTATTTCCGGCAGCAGGTCTTGGGACCAGATTTTTACCTGCAACCAAGGCATCTCCCAAAGAAATGCTCCCGATTGTGGATAAACCCATGATACAATATGCGGTTGAAGAGGCTGAAGCATGCAAGATCAAGGAGTACATCGTTATCACAGGGAAATCAAAACGGGCAATTGAGGACCATTTTGATGTTGCATGGCAACTTGAGGCAAATCTGAAAAGCAAGGGCAAGAACTCCGTTCTCAAAGAGATACAGCTGCTGGCACAGCACCAGTTTGCCTATATCAGACAGGGGGAACCGCTGGGACTGGGACATGCAATTCTCTGTTCACAGCCTTTTGTTAAGGACGAACCCTTTGCAGTTATCCTGAGTGATGATATAATTGATCCAGATGACAAACTTCTGGGAGAAATGATAAAAATATATAATAAACATAACGCGACAGTCCTTGCACTGCAGCGTGTACCAAAAACAGAAATCCATCGATACGGGGTAATCAAGGGGAAAGAAGTATCAAAAAACGTTTTTAAGATCAGCGATATGGTGGAAAAACCAAAGGCCTCTGCAGCGCCATCTGATCTGGCAATCATAGGACGATATATTTTAACACCGGACATTTTCAAAATTTTGCAGAAGACGCCTCCTGGAAAGGGCGGTGAGATTCAGTTGACCGATGCTTTAAAGATGCTCTTAAAAAGGAAACCTGTATACGGTTACCTGTTTGAGGGAAAAAGATACGATGGCGGTGACAAAGTGGGATATCTGAAAGCAACTGTTGAACTTGCCCTCAAGCACAATGAAGTAAAGGATGATTTCAGGGAGTACCTCTTATCCAGGATATCTTCTATAACGGAAAAGGAGCAATAATGACCGAATTTGATATTAAAGAAGATCATGAAATAGAAATTCCAGACTCGCTACCCATACTTCCGGTGAGAGATGTTGTTATCTTCCCGTATATGATTCTTCCCCTGTTTGTAGGAAGAGACATTTCGATAAATGCCATTGAGAAAGCAATGGAAAGCAACAAACTTATACTGCTTGTCTCCCAGAAGGACGTTAATGTGGAGACACCTGTCATTGAAGACCTCTATACAGTGGGGACGGTAGGCACGATACTCAGAATGCTGAAACTGCCTGATGGAAGGCTCAAAATTTTAATTCAGGGGCTCACCAAAGCAAAAATTACGGAATTTGCCCAGACCGAGCCATATTATGTTGGAGAAATAGCAAAAATAACAGACCAGGAACAGCCTGAGGTAACGCTGGAAGTTGAAGCCCTTATGCGCAACGTAAAGGAACTCGTAGACAAGTCTCTGGCCCTGGGTAAGTCTTTTTTACCGGACATAATCGTCTTAATAGAGAACATTGAAGAGCCGGGCAGACTGGCTGACCTGGTTGCATCAAACCTTGGTCTGAAATCTGAACAGGCACAGGAACTTCTCGAGGAAACAGACCCGCTCATACGTCTTAAAAAAATAAGTGAAATTCTCAATAGAGAAGTAGAGCTGTTACTTGTGCAGCAGAAAATCCAGTCCGATGTCAAAGGAGAAATAGACAAAACCCAGCGGGAATACTTTTTAAGAGAACAGTTAAAGGCCATTCAGAAAGAGCTTGGTGAAATAGACGAGAAGACAGAAGAAATAATGGACCTGAGAGAAAAAATTAAAAAGGCAAAAATGCCTGATAAGGTCGAGAAAGAGGCCATGAAGCAGATCAACCGCCTTGAAAAAATGCACCAGGACAGCGCAGAGGCCGGAACAATCAGGACCTATGTAGACTGGCTGGTTGAATTACCCTGGGCACATGGCACAAAAGACAACCTTGATCTGAAAAAGGCAAAAAAAGTACTTGATGCCGACCACTACGACCTTGAGAAAATCAAGGAACGCATTCTGGAATATTTAGGAGTGAGAAAACTCAAGGCCAAGATGAAAGGGCCGATCCTCTGTTTTACCGGCCCGCCCGGAGTTGGCAAGACATCATTGGGAAAATCAATTGCCCGGGCCCTTGGGAGAGAGTTTTACAGGATGTCTCTTGGCGGGATGAGAGACGAGGCAGAGATAAGAGGACATAGAAGAACATATGTTGGGGCAATGCCCGGCAGAATAATACAGGGCATTAAAACTGCCGGAACAAACAATCCGGTATTCATGCTTGATGAAGTAGACAAGATAGGAATGGACTTCCGTGGTGACCCTGCGTCCGCCCTGCTCGAAGTTCTGGACCCTGAACAGAACTTTGCCTTTGCAGACCATTATCTTGGAGTGCCATTTGACCTGAGCAATGTTATGTTTATCACAACAGCCAACCTGATGGACCCGATTCCTTCACCATTAAGGGACCGCATGGAAGTGCTCAGCCTGTCAGGCTATACTGCAGAGGAAAAAGTAGGCATCGCCAAAAACTACCTTATTCCAAAGCAGTTAAATGAACACGGTATTACTGACAAAAATATCAAGATCAATGACAGTGCGTTATTGCAGGTCATCACCCACTATACTATTGAAGCAGGGGTGAGAAACCTTGAGCGCGAAATAGCCAATCTCTGCAGAAAAGTTGCCAGAAAGATTGCTGAAGGCCAGAACAAGAAAAACACCATAACTACCAGCAATATCTCCAAATATCTCGGCGTTCCCAAGTATCTCCCGGAAGAAGAGATCAAGAAAGATGAAGTTGGTGTAACCACCGGTCTTGCATGGACTGCTGCCGGAGGGGATATTATATATATAGAATCAATAATAATGAAGGGTAAGGGAAGTCTCACATTAACAGGACATGTACCTGCAGGAGCAAGACCCAAAGACGGACCTTCGGCCGGCATAACCATGGCAACTTCAATCGCATCTGCTTTTACCGGCAGGGCTGTACACAAGAACATTGCAATGACAGGTGAAGTGACCCTTCGTGGAAGGGTGCTGCCGATCGGAGGGTTAAAGGAAAAGACCCTTGCTGCCAAGAGAATGGGCATTCACAAAGTCATTATTCCCAAGAGAAATGAGAAGGACCTTGAGGAGATCCCTAAAGATATCAAGAAGGACATGAAGTTTATACCTGTAGAAACCATGGATGAAGTGCTGAAACACGCCCTCAAAAAAACAGCAACAAAGAAAAAACGGAAGTAGTTTTCCGTTCATCCGGAGAGTTCAGGCCTAAAACATTTAATTAATATCTCTGATCTGTTTGAGATCTGTATCCCTGTGCCCTGCCTACCGGCAGGCAGGCTGGAATCACTTGACCCGGTTTATTCATATTGTTTTTAAGATACCTGCCATAATTTATAAATAATCAATGTTAAAATTATAGAATGCAACTTACAGAAATCGGTGAATTCGGACTCATCCATAAACTCCGTGAAAAATGCAGATCCTCTGCAAAAAACCTGATCGCGGGGATAGGAGATGATGCCGCTGCAGTTAAAAACTCCTCCGGTAATACTCTTATTACATCTGACATGATGATCGAACATACCCATTTCGATCTTTCTTTTACGACGTTTTATCAATTAGGATACAAATTTTTAGCCGTTAATATCAGCGACATATTTGCCATGGGCGGTGACCCGGAATATTTCATCATTAGTATGGGAATCCCCGGGAAATTGAATGCCAAGGATATAGAGGAGTTGTATTCTGGAATACAAAAAATTGCAGACAGATTTAACATTACGATCATAGGAGGAGATACCTGCATTTCAAAACATGACGTTATCCTGAGTGGAACGTTAACAGGAAAGGCTGACACTATTATTACTCGTTCCGGCGCGAAGGAAGGTGACGGTATTTATGTAAAAGGCACTCTTGGAGACTCGGCAATGGGGTTACATCTTCTGAAGAAACAGAGAAAAAGAGTGCATACATTTACCCCTGCAACACCTCGTCTCAAGGTGATCAGGAAGCATCTCATGCCGGACCCTGCACCCCTGAGATACATAAGAGGTGTAAGCTCAATGATTGATATCAGTGATGGGTTACTGGCAGATGTAAGCCATATCTGTGATGAAAGCAATGTTGGCGCAGTTATATATGAAGACAGAATACCGCTTTCTAAAGATTTGAAAGATGTTGCGAAAAAGGCAGGACAAGACCCTATTAAACTTGCCCTTGCTGGCGGAGAAGATTACAGACTTCTCTTCACGTGCAAACATAAACTTAAAACCAGCGCTGTTAAAATAGGTGAGATAACCGGAAAAGAACGTTTTATCATAGACAGTGAAGGGAGAAAACGCGCTTTAACGCCTGAGGGATATGAACACTTTACAAAACAGTAGTCAGTAGCTGGTAGTTAGCAGATAGGGACCTGTATAAATTTGTTCCTGACTATCAACTACCAGCTACCAGCTACTATCTACTTATACTAATCATGGCTTACTTCATGGAAAAATTTAAAAGCATTTTAAAAGTAAAAGAATCCCCGCACCGCATCGGCCTTGCATTTGCCCTTGGGGTGTTTGTGGGCATTTCTCCTTTTCTGGGGCTTCATTATATTGGTGCTTTACTGCTTGCATGGCTTTTTCGCTTAAATAAACTGGTCGCTGTTGTTGGGGTCAGTGTGAACAATCCATGGACCATCGTTCCCATATCTACCTTCTGCGTCTGGATCGGGGCAAAAATGATGGGGATAAAGGATGTCCTGCCTGAGGTTGACTGGGCAGGCATATCATTGACTAATATAATCGGTACATTTTCTGACATGGAAAGCCTTAAGCTTATGACGAAACAGCTCTGGCCTGTTATTTCATCTTTTTTTGTGGGGTCAATGCTGATCTGTACAGTATCAGCCATAGCAAGTTATTTTATTATCCAGATTCTCATGACTAAGTATCAGAAAGAAGAAACATGCCGCATAAACTGACCCGCACACATGTCCTTCTGTTCATTGCTACTTTTTTCACTACCCTTATTGCAGGCGCACTGTTAAACGGTGTCATCCCATGGGAAGAACCGGAGAACATATATCGAGGACTCCCTTTTTCGCTCACGTTGCTCTTAATACTGATGGTCCATGAACTTTCTCATTATTTTACGTCTCGCAGGCACCATGTATCAGCATCTCTGCCATACTTCATCCCTGCTCCGCCTATCATTGGAACTTTTGGAGCAATCATAAAAATGAAACCGCCCATACCTGATAAACGTTCGTTAATAGATATCGGGGCATCAGGTCCGATAGGCGGTTTTATCATAGCAATTATCGCCTGTGTTGTCGGCCTCAGCCTGTCTGAGGTCAAACCCGCAGGCACTATGAATGAAGGAATAGCATTCGGCAGTTCACTGCTATTTTCGTTTCTGTCAGACATAGTACTGAATGTCGGGCCTGAAGATTATGATGTAATGCTCCACCCTGTTGCCTTTGCCGGATGGATAGGTCTCCTTGTCACATCGTTAAACCTGCTGCCTGTAGGTCAACTCGATGGAGGTCATATCGTCTATGCACTGTTTGGGGAGAAACACAGTCTCATAGCCAAAATAACAATTCCTGTATTAATTGTTATGGGAATTACGTTATGGCCCGGATGGCTGGTATGGGCAGTATTAATGCTTATTATGGGATACAAACACCCACCTGTTGTCTATCCACATATTCAACTGGACAAAAACAGAAAAATAATCGGCTGGATATCATTTGGCATCTTCATACTCACATTCACCCCAATGCCGGTTCAGGGGTTTTGAAAATGGGCTATGGGTGATGGGTTATGAATGATAGGATAAGGTGAAGGGGATTGGCCCGGGTTTCAGGTTTCTTCAATTATCTGTGAGCGATAACCATTTAGCTGGATTTTCTCATGGTGTTTGCCGGCGTATCATATATACAGAAGCTACTTCTGACTGGTCGCTATGAAACATTTACAACGGTTCTGTTTTGACCTGCTGTTTTGGCCTCATACATCGCCTTGTCAGCTTTCTGGATCAACTCCTCTGTACTTTCCACTATAGTCTCAGGATATGTTGCAACACCTATGCTTATGGTTATCTCACTATCAGTCCATGGAAAGTCAATCTCCGCAAAGACTTTTCTTATCTCCTCGGCCTTTATCGCTGCATCACTGCTTCCCAGGTTGCTATATACGATAACAAACTCATCTCCTCCGTACCGTGCGGCGATATCCTCTTTGCGGACCATCGAATCCAGAATGGCCCCAATTTCCTTTAATACTTCATCTCCCCTGTCATGACCGTACGTATCATTGATCGTCTTAAAATTATCGATATCACCAAGTAAGATGGATAGAGGTTCCTGTTTCCTGATGCATCTTGACCA
This sequence comes from Thermodesulfovibrionia bacterium, assembly GCA_947258735.1. The sequence continues at coordinate 17,927 of CAMYJJ010000001.1, forward strand.
TTCCTCTTCAAGACGCTTTGTGAGAAAACGCCTGTTATACAGACCGGTCAGGGGATCACTGATAGACAGTTCCTGGACCCTGCGATGGACTATCGTGTTATCAAGTGCAACAGAAATCTGGTTTCCGAGATACGAGAACTGTTCTTTTTCGTCAATCGTAAATACGGATATCCGTCCGATGACAAGAGAACCGATATTGCTGTCCTTAAAAACTAAAGGGATATATACCACTTCAGCCGGTCGTAACCTGGTATACCCCATTTCTACAGCAAACCCTTCATCTGATTCTCCGGGCCTTGCGATGATACATTTTCTGTCACGGAGGGCATGTCCGGGCAGACCTTCGTTGATATCCAACTCGGGAAGATCCGAGTCGCATCCATACTGAACGACAGGTCTGAGAATCTGTGCTTCTTCATCACAGAGATAAAGGATGCCGAGCTGAGACTCAGTAACCTCCATGATCACATTGAGGATTTTATCTGAAAGTTCGGATATATCAATTGTGGACATCAGCAGTTTTGCAACCTGATAGTGTTTCTTTATTCTTTCTTCCCTGTTTGTTACACTTTGCACCATATTATTAAACCCCTGACCTAGCTGCTCAAACTCATCTCCTGTCTTAAGATCAATGGTAATGTCCTTGCTTCCTTTTTCAAAAGATTTCATTGCATTAATAATAAAATTCACCGGCCGGGTGATATCCCGGTAAATAATAAACGTTATGATTAAGGCAAGCAGTAATGCCACAGGTGCGACATACATCAGAATACGGCTGATTGACTCATTTACGACTATTGAAGTGTCATGTGTTTCTTTGCTCACGCCAATAGCGCCTATGACCCGATGCCTGCTGTCCAGTATGGGCTCAAATGCAACAATATGCCGCTCACCATGTATCTCGGGCGCTCCGTAGTAGGACTTTCCAAGAGATATCTTATCACTGAGCAGTTCAGGCATTTTCTGTCCCATTGCCCAGGTTGCATGCGGCAGAGATGTTGTTGCATGAAGATAAAAGGACTCAAACGTTTCACCTGCAAAAAGTGCCAGTTCAGCGCCAAACTGTTCATATATGCTGTTTCCAAGCCAGGACTCTCCGGTCAGCACGATCCCTGCTATAATTGCGCCAGACATTTTATCATCAGAACGGACAGGGGCAATTACGAACTGCCCTATACCAATGTCCTTAATCCTGGAAGCCAGGCTTTCATCTTCCATCGCAACGATATCAGAGCTGATGAGCTCGGTTGTATAGCTCGTCTCACCTGTCATCAGCGCCCGTGAGAGAGAGTCTCCCAGCAATATGATGTCCCCGTCACTGCCGTTTCTCCTTCCAAGAACTCTCTGATTTTCATCTACAGCCATAAGCAGCTCTACATGATTGTTTTCTTTTCCTATATTTATGAGGACCTGTTCTATATCATTTTTATTCTTTTCGCTAAACATTACCTTGACACTTTCCATATTGGCTATATGTTTCAGCGTTGATTGCAGGACCTTTGTCCTCTCTTTGTATATTACGCGTGCTCCTCGCAAATTGGTCTTGACGGTTTTCAGCTCTTCATTGAACATGCTGCTGCTGAATGAGTAGTACAATCCAATAGTGAGCGCTATGACAGGTATCCAGAATACAAGAGTAAAGGCTAAAAGGGTCTTGGCCCCAATGTTAACTTTCGGTCGTGATAATTTCATGCTCCGTTCCATCTCTTTTTCATCTCTTTTTCATCAACAGCAATCCGCACGGATCATGTATGACATACATGATCGCCTATGCTGATCAATAGTACTATCGGAATTCTTGACAGAAAAGTTTAGATAATGAATAACAGACAGATATGCCGGGTCTGATATAGATGGATGCTTACATGATGCTGTTTGAGCACATAGACTGTTTATTTGTTCAAAAAATAAGTAGTGTCAACACTATCATTATTCCTAATAACATGAAATGCATAATCAATACGTAATAATACGTTACATATCCGTTTCGCCAAATTTCACCCTGTATTTATCATAATTGACACATACATGCTCTACGGTTGAACGGTCTTTATGGACCTGCCTGATAAAACTGAGAACTTTTTCAACAGAATTAATATGAATAATGGTATTGATATCATCTGTGTCAAACAGCTTTCTTGAAAGGACTTCATCCCTTAGCCACTTAATGAGTCCGGTCCACATATCCCCATACAGTATTATGGGTGTATCACAGATATGCTTCACCTGTATTAACTGCCATGAATAAAATAATTCAAGGAGCGTACCTATTCCTCCTGTAGCTACAACAACTGCGTCAGATAATGACATGAACGCATCCAGTCGACCACTGAAGCGATCAAACTCTTTCTTGATATCGAGAAATTTGTTTGAGTCCTGTTCAGATGGAAGAGTTATATTCAGGCCTATGGAATGAGATTCTGATTCAACACTTTTATGACCGGCATTGGCTGCCCTCATAAGACCGGGGCCCCCGCCGGTCACAACATCAAAGCCTGATTCAGCCAGGCCTCTGGCAATATTGTACACATCATTGTATTCATCATCTCCTTCCTGAATACGTGCAGAACCGAAAATACATACTCTGTAATGTGGATCCATGTATACCTTCTCCTATTTTTGAATTAAAAAATTTAACAGTCCTGATCAACCAGCATTGCTTCCTTGATCTGCAGGGATTTTTCAGGTCCCAAAAACCGTTCAACAATAGCAAGCCCAAAGCAAATGGCAGTTCCCGGACCGCGGCTGGTCATAATATTCCCATCAGTTACTACTGTCTTTTCTTCATATGCAACATTACCAAGTTTTTCCTTAAAGGACGGGTATGATGTTGCATGTTTCCCTTCAAGGACACCTGCATTGGCAAGTACATACGGTGCCGCGCATATAGCTCCGGTCACCTTGCCTTTGTTATGAAAGTCCCTGATCAGATCACGAACCCTTGTGTCTGCATTAAGGTTGTCTGATCCGGGAAGACCGCCGGGCAGGACCAGCATGTCAAAATCATCAGATTTTAATTCATCTATAACTGCATCGGGAATTACTTTCACTTTACGTGCGCTTGAGACCGGCCCATCGGTCAATCCGGAAGAAACAACTTCAATCCCTGCCCTTCTCAGCACATCAATAATGGCAATTGCCTCAAGCTCTTCAAAGCCCTCGGCAAGAATAATTGCAACTCTTGGCATAATCGTCTCCTTTCCTGTAATTAATGAGGATATTATAACAGGGAATAGCAATGGAGGGGCACGGCGCGCCGTTCCCTACCGGAACCATATCCAAATCGCAATCCTGATTATATAAAAAAAGGGGCTCTACCGCATTGGGTACAGCCCCTTTTACCACATATTAATTTATTAAAGTCTAACCAGCGCCCTCGTACTTCTTCATCCTCCAGTACTCAGCATTGAGGGTTTCCACAATATAATCTACTCTGCGTGTCCTGATAAACTGGCCCATTGCCGTAAGAAAAACTGTCGGATGCTTGAACAGGATTGTCGAGAGAATTGAGTAAAAGCTGATGTTCCCTGTATTGGTAAAATAATTCTTCTTAAAGAAAGCATTTTGCATCTTTCTTCTCATGTCCCGCAGCTCTTCCTTACCAAATGTGATGGCCATCAGGGGAAGTTCAGGCTGTCTGTGGGCCCATATCTCTGAAAACGGAATATCCGGATCAAGCCATCCCTTTTCCAGTGCCATATCATATATGTCAGTCCCGGGATAAGGGGTAAGAAAGTAAAAAGCAGTATAGTCTGCAGCAATCTCCTTGGCAAGATTAAAGCTCTGATCTATATCTTCCTTTGTCTCCTCAGGATTACCTATGATAAAGGTTGCAAGCGTTCTGATATCAAGTTCCTTGCACAGCTTAAAAGAATTCTTGATCTGGGATGTACGGTCGCCGGCGCCGCCCTTACCAAGCACCTTGAGTATTTTCTCAGAACCGCTTTCAACTCCAAAGTCAAGCTGGACGAGCCCGGAGTCCCTCATGAGCTTCATAAGCTCCTTGTCTGTCTGGTCAACTCTGGACTGTCCTGCCCATTTAACCGGCAGGTTTCTCTTCTTCAGTTCTTTACAGTACTCTTTCACCCATGAAGGGCTTAAGGTAAACGTATCATCACAGTAATATATGCCGGTAATGCCAAAGTCCTTATGCAGGTGTTCGATCTCATCTACTACATTTTTTACGGATCTCCTTCTGGTCTTTCTTCCAAATATATTATGGCTGCCGCAATAAATGCATTTAAAAGGGCAGCCCCTGCTGGTGACAATTGTGGTCTGGTTCTTATCAGCATGGCCCCTTATGATTCCCGGCGGCTTCAGGTAAGGCTTCATATCAATCAGGTGACGTGCCGGAAACGGAATGCTGTCAAGGTCCTTGATCATTTCACGTTTTCCATTGTCCACAACATTCCCATTTTCCCGATACATAACACCTGCAATACCGGCAAGACCCTGCTTTTTATCCAGTTTCTCACACACTTCAACAATAGTATCTTCTCCTTCACCTATGACGATAAAGTCCAGGTCAAAGGCATCAAGAGTCTCTGCGGGTTTAACCGTAGGATGAACTCCACCGGCACAGAATGTCGCATCCGGCAATTCCTGTTTTAATTTTCTGGAAAAGTTTAATGCCCTCTCGTACCCCACGGTCAAAAAGCTCAATCCTATCAGGTCAGGTTTAAATTCCTTGATTTCATTTAAAATGGAATGATCATACTCAGGGTCAGCATCATATATTTTTACGTCATGTCCCGCCTTTTCCAGGACTGCAGCTATGTACATCAGACCCAGAGGCGGCACAACATTGTTTCCGTCCAGCACCTGAGAATTTACTAGAGTTACTCGCATATTAATATCCTCTCATTTAATGAATTATTGAATTTAAGCACAACTACACCCGCTCTTTTCGGAACAGGGCTTCTCACCCTTTAGCGTAATAGAGTAGAAGTTGATATATTCAACTTTTTTATAGAGATAATTCCGGGTCAAGGTGGCATCGGCAAAGCCGGCACCTTTTGTCACTTCCATAAATCTCTCGCCTGTGAGAGCACCTGACAGGCAGTGGCCCCACAACTCCTTGTCCCTTCTCATATAGCCGGGAACGGGCTTGTCCGAGACAATATCTGAAATTACAAATCTTCCGCCGGGTTTCAGAATTCTGTACACTTCATCCATCACTCCCGTTTTGTCTTCTGTCAGATTGACAACACAGTTTGAAATGACAAGATCAATTGAAGCGTCATCAGCAGGCAGGCTTGTCAAATCACCCTTTCTGAAATCAACAATATCATATCCCAGGTTTTCGGCAACCTGTTTTGCGCTTTCTCGTGCTGTTTCAAGCATCTGCTCCGTCATGTCAACGCCGATGACCCTGCCCTTTTCACCGACTTTTTTAGCTGCTATAAAACAATCAATTCCTCCGCCAGATCCCAGATCCAGGACTGTTTCACCTTCTCTGAGAGCGGCAATGGCAGCAGGGTTGCCACAACCATATGACACATCAAGCACCTCATTTGGGATATGCTTAAGGTCTTCCGGGTTATAGCCTGTCGGGCAGTAATAGTTCAGTTCAGGTTTAAAAGCGGCTTCGCCGTATTTCTTTTTTACTTTCTTCGTTACATGCCCTTTAATCTCAGGTTTGCATACTTCATCGTCATCTTCAACATCAACAGAGAGCACGCAGGAGCAGTGATAACAGCCAACTTCCATCGTATCATCAAGTGACTTTACTGCATTTGCAAGATAAGGGGGAAGTTTTGAGTCCATGGCATTATATACATGGGGCGTTGTATACCCCTCTTCATCATTTTGTACAACCCCTTCTGCTGCCATGTCCCAGAGAATGTCCTCATAGAGGGACTTATATGTATGACAATAAGGATCAACAGCCTTTATTGAACCTTTACCTGAATCGACTTCACTTGCATAATAACTGTGAGACGTGCATCCGCCGCCGCAGAAAAACTTCAGATAACAGTCTCTGCACTCTGTTTTGTCCTGAACACTGTTGTCTCTTCCGCAGCTCATCACATCAGAATTCAGCCAGATATCCCGTAATGATCTGTCTCTGATAGAACCTGAATCAAAGGCCCTGTCTCCATTCAGTGACCCGCAGGGATAGACATGACCGTCCGCATTCACACATATCTTTTCATAGCAGTTATTGCACAGATCATTTTTCCTTCCTCTTTTATACCGGACGCGTGCCTTGAGAGACTCATCATTATCAACAATAACATCATTCTCTTCATATACCCGTCTCTGCTCCCTCATGATCTGTGTGACTTTTTCCGCAGGTACATGGAGTTCATCTATATTGCTCGCACCGCGTCCTTTCTCGTGCATCCAGAGAATATGGTGGTCTTTAATTCCCAGGGTAGAGAGAAACTCTGAGGTCCTTTTTATATCGTCTTCATTATATTTGCTTACCGCAGTTGACACAATGGGGATAATACCTATTCCAACCAGCCTCTTGATACCATCAACAGTTTTATCAAAGCTGCCTTCACCACGAAGTTTGTCATGAATTGCTGCATCCGGCCCTTCAAGGCTCACCTGAAGAATCAGCCCTGGGCCTTTAAGTTTCTCCAGTTCAGCTATTTTTTTATCATCAAAGAGGGTCGCATTGGAAAGAACAATCAGTTCAAGGTCTTTGTCCCTGGTTATGTAATCAATAATTTCAAAGATGTCGTCTTTAATAAAAGGCTCGCCACCAGTAATATAAATTCGCTTTACACCAAGATCAACTGCATCATCAACGAGTTTTTTCATCTCGGAGGTGGTCAACTCATCTTTTAGACTGGCGCCTGCACTAACCAGGCAGTGTTTGCATCTCAGGTTGCAGGCAAGTGTATTATAAATCCATAGCTCATCCAGTTTGTCAGGGGCAATGACCTTATTTCTGCCAGAGTACTCTGTTTTTTCAATGGGATGTTCAGAAACAAACTGCAATGTGCCGGCAGCATTCAGGAAATCTGCCACTTCCCGCTCAACAGTCCCGGTATCTACAGCCGGAAATTTTTCAGCTATGATCTTTTGAATATCAGCAAAGGTATGTGTGCCATTGCATAACATCAATATGTCGGTCCCTATTTTATTAACACTGATCCAGTTAGGAAGATCAGGGTCTATTAACAGATATACACCATTCTTTTCCTTTTGAACATGGTCAGCAGCATACAGAACGTCACCCGGGGTAAATGTTTTAAATACAGCTTCATTTACCTTCCAGTTTGATAGTTCGTATTGCTCTAATCTCTCGTCTCTTGCTGATCCGCAGCATGCTTTTGACATTCAATTCTCCGTAAATGATATTTACATTAGTATATATAGTATGTTACGCCGATCATAAATAATAATCAAATGATAAATCTGCACAAAAAGGCATATAGCAGGGGTATATTGAAGTATTATTTAATGTAATGAGAAACACCTGTTTATGTCAAGCTCACCTCTGTTAATGCTATTTATACTCTTCAATGAGGGTCCTTTTTTATAATATGAGACTTTTACTGAACAATCCCGCAGCAGAGTTACGCTGTATTATTTATAAAGATGTCATTCCGGCAGTCTTCCTGCCGGTAGGCAGGTCCATTAGCCGGTCGAGTCGACCCGCTCAACAAACCGCGGGAATGAAACAAAGGAGTATATGATTAACCCAATCTTAACAAAATATTACCTGCTGTTTTAATTGATTAATATGGAACCTGATGTTACTATTTGTATTAATTTTCGCGTTTAATGTAAGCTGAGTAAAATATGCCAAAAAAAACAGACCCGATAGTCCAGAAAAACCAGGAACTTGGTGCAATTCTTGAGGTAAGCAAAGTGCTTACCTCCTCGTTTGACCTTGAGAAAAACCTCTCCCTCGTTATGTCAACTCTTGGCAATCTGCTTGATATGCAGCGGGGGTGTGTATTTCTTCTTGACCCTCTCACGCAGCATCTGAGAATTGTTGCCGCACACGGTTTGACCAAACAGAGCATTGAGAAAGGGAAATATCGTATTGGAGAGGGTATTGTCGGCAGGGTCCTTGAAAAGCGGACCCCGATGGTGATCCCAAATATAGGCGAGGACCCCACGTTTTTGAATAAGACAGGGTCCAGGCCCTCTAAAGACGGCATATCATTCCTGTGTGTCCCTATTCAGTTAAAAAGAAAGGGGCTTGGCGTTATCAGTGTTGACCGGATTTACTCAAAGGAACACGGCAAGGTTGATGATGATTTAAGAGTGCTCGAAATAATTTCTTCTTTAATTGCCCAGTTTGTAAAACTCTGGGAAAGCTATGAAGAGGTTGAGAAGGAAAAGGAAAGCCTTAAGAGAGAACTGAAAGGAAAATACAGTATCGAGAACGTGATCGGAAAATCCCCCAGAATGCAGGAAGTCTTTGAGGCTGTGTACAGGGTATCACCTTCCAAGGCAACTGTCCTGCTTCGGGGTGAAAGCGGTACAGGTAAGGAGCTCATTGCCAAAGCAGTCCATTATATGAGCCCTAGAAGCCAAAAACCGTTTATCAAGTTCAACTGCGCTTCCATCCCTGAAGGACTCCTGGAGTCAGAGCTGTTCGGTCATGAAAAAGGGGCTTTTACTGGTGCAATTGCTTCTCGTAGCGGGAAGTTTGAACTGGCCAATAGAGGTACCATTTTCCTTGATGAAATCGGTGACCTGCCGATTACTCTTCAACCGAAAATTCTCCGTGTACTGCAGGAAAGAGAATTTGAACGGGTGGGCAGTGAAAAAACAATCAAGGTGGATGTGAGGATCATAGCCGCAACCAGCAGAAACCTTGAAAATCTGGTATCAGCAGGTAAATACAGGGAAGACCTCTATTTCAGGCTTAATGTTATCCCTCTTTTTTTGCCGCCTTTGAGAGACAGGGAAGATGACATTCCGGTGCTTATCGACTACTTTTTGAAAAAATTCAATAAAGAAAATAACAGGTCCGTTTCTCTGGACAAAGGGGCGCTGCAGGTTTTTTTACATTATAACTGGCCCGGAAATGTGAGAGAACTGGAAAATACTATTGAACGGCTGGTTATAATGAGCGGCACAGATAATATCTCAGCAAAGGAGCTGCCGGTTTCACTCAGCATCCGCAGAATGAAAAGCACAGAGAGGTCAGCCTCTCTTACATCCAGTGTTGAAGAGATAGAGAGATCAAATATAATCGATGCGCTCGAAAAAACCGGCTGGGTACAGGCAAAGGCAGCAAATATTCTGGGTATCACACCAAGACAGATCGGGTATAAGATCAGAAAATACAACCTTGTCCAGGATGAACTGGTTTAGCTCTACTTTTTTTAATGTGCTTAGCACTTGCACAATATCAGTATTCTAAAAAAAATCTAAATTCAGTCTGCCCATTTACTTTGTTCGTCTGCCTGTCATTCCCGCAGTCTTTTGAGCGGGAATCCAACCTTTTCACGACCTCTGGATGCCGGATCAAGTCCGGCATGACAGAAATGGAATATTTAAGTCAGAATGTAATTGATTCAATATATTTTCCAACAATTACTATACCCTTTTAGCATTCAGAATACTTTATAATTACCAATGCTTGACCTGCGCCATAAGATATATCAACTCATCATAAACAGGCTTGATGGAGATAATCTCAGAGATTTATCTTACCGGGAAAAAACATATGATCTTGTTCACAAGGGGATAGGCGGTTTCATTGTATTTGGCGGCAATAAAGATGAGGTGCGGGAATTCATACATTCTCTTCAGTCCATTGCTGACATCCCGCTTTTTATCGCCTCTGATATTGAACGTGGCGCAGGTCAGCAGTTTAAAAGCGCAACACAATTTCCTTCGCTCATGGCAATTGCCGCTGCGATAAACCAAAGTGACTCATCCGATCTCCACCTCCTGGATAATTACATTACCTCTGTAGCTGAGGAAGCAATAGATATTGGCATTAACATGCCGCTTATTCCTGTACTTGATGTAAACCAGAATCCTGATAATCCCATTATATGCACACGCGCTTTTTCAGATAATCCTCAGACAGTATCCTGGTTCGGCAGAAAATATATCAAAATGCTGCAGGACGCAGGGCTGATCAGTTGTGCAAAGCACTTCCCCGGCCATGGTGATACTGCTATTGATTCACATATATCTCTTCCCGTTCTTTCAAAGTCAGAAGCGGACCTGATGAAAGCAGACCTCGTTCCTTTTAAAGAGGCCATTACATCAGGTGTCGGAAGTATTATGATGGGCCATCTGAGTATCCCTTCCATTGATACATTGCCTGCAACGCTCTCAAAAAAAATTGTCACTGACCTGTTAAGAAACAAGCTTGGATACACCGGCCTTCTCATGACCGATGCATTGAATATGAGTGCTTTGGATGAGTTCGTGAATGTTCCTGCTACATGTATAGATGCGGGCATTGATATTATCTTACATCCAGCCGATCCAGTTAAAACTGCCGCGGAATTAAAACATGCTGTTGATACCGGTTTGATTGCAGAAAACCAGATAGAAACAGCATTTCAAAGGGTAATGTCATATAAATCGGTTTTAAAAACATTTGGTCAAATCAATGTGGATTATAAAGAGCACAGAAATATTGCTGAAGATTTATTTAATAAATCCATAACGCTCGTGCGCGGTCAGTTTGATCAATTCATTGATAATTTAAGTCAAACCGGACTGATTTATACAGGAGATGACAGTAAGGTCGATATTTCTGCTTTAAAGCAGCAGATGCCGGATGCTGTGCATATAAACCAGTATAAGCCGGGTGCTAATAAAAGAATTATTATTGTGCTGTTTACCACTGTTGCAGCATGGCAGGGAAGCTCGGGAATAAGTACTGATGATAGTGAAAAAATAAATCTGATAATCGATAAAGCAGGAAGCTCTGCAGTAATTTCGTTTGGCAGCCCCTATGTTCTCAGACACTTTGAAAAAGCAGACATGCTCATAGCTGCTTATGATTCGTCCATATTTTCTCAAAAGGCTGTATTGGCATGTCTGATACATAATAAAGGCTTTAAAGGATCACTGCCTGTTAACCTCGACTTCTTTTGAACCCCAGGGAGCAAACTTAAATAAAATAAGCATACCGGGAATTGCTATTAATGTGCAGGCAATAAAGAAACTGGCCCATCCAAGGTTCTTTGCAAAAAATCCGGTAGGCGCTGAAGCCAGCACTCTGGGAATCCCCATAAGACTGCTGAGAAGTGCGTATTGTGTGGCCGTAAACTTCTTATTGGTGATACTCGCCATAAAAGCTACATAGGCGGCCGTCCCCATGCCGCTGCTGAGGTTTTCAAAGGCGATCACTCCTGATAAGAGAGATATGCTGTGTCCAGTGCGGGCAAGCAGGGCAAAACCTGCTGTAGAAACAGCCTGCAGAAATCCAAAGATCCATAATGAGCGGTTTATACCAAGACGCAGCATAATTACCCCTCCGACAAGACCTCCGATAATAGTGGCCCAGAAACCGAACAGCTTTACGACCGTCCCTATCTCTGTTTTTGAAAATCCTATATCAAGATAAAAAGGCGTAGTCATTGCGCTTGCCATGGTATCACCGATTTTATAAAAAAGAATAAATGCCAGCATCCCTAAAGCATCATGCCTCGTAAAGTATTCGACGAGAGGATTCAGCACAGCCTCTTTCATGCTCCGGGGGGTGCCTGGAGGTATTGCCGGTTCAGGAGTCAGAAACGTCGTTATGACACCGGGGAGCATACACAGGGCCATAATGAAATAAACCATACTGAATGATATGTGGTCTGCCATAATCAACCCGCCTCCTGAGGCAAGCAGCATCCCTACCCTGTATCCATTAACATAGAGAGATGATCCAAGACCAAGCTCTTCATCAGCCAGGTCCTCCCTTCGATAGGCATCAATAACAATGTCCTGAGAAGCGCTGAAGAACGTGACCAGAAATGCAGCAAAGGCAACCATCCATGGAGTTTTACCCGGACTGGTTAAACCGAGAATTGCGATAGAACATATCAGAAAAACCTGCATAACCAGCATCCATCCCCGTCTCCGACCCAGAAAAGGCAGGGTAAAGCGGTCCAGAAAAGGGGCCCATATAAATTTCAATGTATAGGGAAGCCCGACCAGTGCAAACAGGCCGATGACTGTGAGATCAACTCCCTCTTCCTTCATCCACGCCTGAAGCACGGTGATGGTCAGAAGAAGGGGCAGACCACTTGCAAATCCCATGATAAATGAGACAAGCATCTTCCTGTTGAAAATCGATGTAATTGATAATCCGGACATATTATCCTTCGTTATTCGTTATTCGTTATTCGTTATTCGTAATTCGTAATTCGTAATTATTTAGTCCTTCGGTCTTAACACAATAATTCCCGGTTTGTTTTTTATATATTCCTGAAAGTCCTCATCAATTACTTTACAATGCTTATTGGAGGCATGCCTTAGGAAAGTTCTGTTATTTTCTCTGATTAATATCCCCACATGCGACACATCAAGCCCCGGTTTATCAGAATAGATGCCGATGTAGTCACCGGTCTTCAATTTATTAATTTCTTTATCTGCTATGAATTCTGAGGAGATATAGGTAATTGTTAATCTGCTGCAGACAACACCGGGCAAGAACAGAGTTCCACCTCCTCTGTCATTTAACTGTTTATCAATTCGAATACTATTGCCGATGCCTGCGGTAATATCTTCAACACGGTTTGCATTATAGTCACGCCAGTTAATAAAGAAATGGTTGCGATGTGCGAAATCAACTACCCCTTCCTGATAACGAACTTTTTTCAGACTGTCCTTAAATTCACTGAAAGATTTCGCAAGTCGCATTGCGTCAACATAATCCAGCAAAGTAAAACAATCTACACCGTTAAGGTTGATAATAAATACTTCAGGCTCATCTGAACTGCCTTTAAGAGTTTCTTCTTCATAAGGGACATCCAGAAACTGTCTGGAAATGAAATCAATTTTTTCTCCGGCAGAGGAGAGGGAGGATGCCTGTATTATTAATTTGTCTACATCTTCTTCAGACCATTTACCTGGATTGATTAACTCTTGCATATCCGCATAATTGTAACATGTTAAAGGCAAATAACCTCTATGGTATGATACCCATATGAAAATATTTGACATTCATACGCATGGTATCGGCGGTCATGATACGCAAACAGATGCCGCTGAAGAGATCCTGGAAATAGCTGAACTGCACGGCTCTCATGGGGTGTCGGATATTATTCTCACAATTTATCCTGCCCCTATCGACTCAATGCGGCAAAACATGGGCGCAGTTAAAAAAGCCATGGACCTGCAAAGGAGTTCAAATGAAAAGAGGGCCGTCATAAGAGGTGTTTATCTGGAAGGTCCTTTTCTTAATCCATCAAAATGTGGCGCCCTTGATGCATCATCGTTTCTTGCACCTGATGAGAACCTGTTAAGGCAATTGATTGACGGGTATGAAGACGTGATCAAGATAATAGCCGTTGCACCTGAACTTGAGAGATCGATTGAACTCATAAAAAAAATTTCAGACACGGGAATAAAAGTCAGTATGGGACATTCTGACGCAACATATACTGAGTCAGAAGCTGGTTATAACGCTGGTGCAAAAGGCATTACACATATTTTCAATGCAATGAGCGGAATCCATCACAGGGAACCGGGACTCGCCGGTTTTGGATTAATGAATCCAGACATATATATTGAGGTTATTGCAGACCCGTTTCACCTTGATCAGCGAATAGTTGATTTTATTTTTAGTGCCAAAAATCCGGATAGAATCATTTTCATTTCTGATTCGGTCAAGGATTCGATGGTTGACAATCATACTCATGGGATCAGGAATCAGGAAAGTCAACTCATGGGTGGTTCCCTCTCTCTCAGAGATGCTGTTAATTCAGTGATTGAAAGAGGTCTTAACAAAGAAAATGCAATAAAAGCTGTGTCTGAAAACCCTGAATCCTATCTCAAATGATACGTTCATATTCATACATAAAAATATAACGTGTTCATTGCTATGCCATTGTGGCAACATCTATGTCATTATTGCATCCCTGAGTCCATGTTACACATCATAACTATCTGATAAATAATATTTTTAATTTCTGGAAATAATATTGCATAAATGATTACCTGATGTGTGAGGGGCGAAATATTAATTTGCTTCACATTTCATACCAAATTATTTAAACACGGACCTCACATGCAAGATCATTTTTTTATTGACTTTTTCATGACCATGCATGAGAATAAAAGATATTAATACTTTTAGCGAAAAAAATCTGCTCATAATAACAGAAAAGGGGGAGTAAATCATGAAGCGTATTAAACAAAATCTATTTCCTGTTTTAGTTCTGCTTGCTATGTTATTTGTTGTAAATCCTGCTGCTCTATTAGCAGAAACTGATGTTGATTTAAAAACAGCGGCGTTTGCAGGGCTCACCCAGACGGTGCGATCAATGATTGCTGACGGTGTAGATATAGATGCCAGGGATGCCAATGGGGAAACAGCTTTGATGGCTGCGGCACTTATGGATAACAGGGACATTGTGAAGACATTAATTGTTAACGGGGCTGATGTAAATGCTAAGGATGCCAATGGGGAAACAGCACTGATGGCCGCAGCATTTGCAGGACAGACAGATACAGTACATGTATTGCTTGCCAATGGGGCTGATGTTAATATCAGGGACTCAAAAAATGAGACCGCTTTGATGGAAGCCTCTTATGCAGGCCACGCTCAGATAGTTGAGGCCCTCTTATCACATAATGCTGACGTGAACGTACAGAACATTCAGAATGAATCCGCTTTAATGTTTGCTTCCCTGGCCGGTCATACAGACATAATAAAGAGCCTTGTCACAAATGGTGCTAACATTAATGATCAAAACTGCAAAGGAAGAACAGCTCTGTCCTATGCCTCTCTCAGAGGACAGACAGAGACCGCCAGGGTCCTGATTGCCAGCGGTGCCAATGTAAACCTCAGGGACCTGCAAAAAGAAACCGCTCTCATGGTCGCTGCATTTGGCGGCCACACACATACAGTCAGCCTCCTGCTTGAACACGGAGCTGATGTAAATGCAAAGGATGATCAGGGAAGAACAGCCCTGCTTTATGCTTCAGGCAGGAAACATGTTGATGCAGAGAACCTGCTTCTTGCCAACGGAGCTGATGTCAATATAAACGATATCCTTGAGAAGTCGACAAAAATGCAGGCAGCGCTTGTCTGTGACCATATTTAAGACATACGATTTCAGATATTCAGTTCTTTACGAAGAGATGTAAGCAGGTCCAGGCTGTTACCAATCATTTCAACTTCATTAAGCTCCAGAATAACGCCTACATCAGGTTTTACTTTCAAGAGCTGCTTAAGCGCCTGTAATTCCCTGCATTCACGGTTCAAAGGCCAGTGGTCAGTGATCCCGCCGTGAAGGCCGTTATTCCTGTGCATATGAACAAACCGGATTTTATCCACCGTTGCTGCATCCAATGACGTAACAAACGCGACCGAATCATAACCGGCTGATTCAACATGACCAATATCAAGGGTAATATTTTCAGCATAGCTGTCCCAGCACCATTGAATATCTGATGTATCAGCTGCATTTTCAATTGAAATGTTTGTTATTGAGCCAAGTTTCTCCAGGGCCTTTCTGAACTGGACCTCATCCTCACCAATCAGCCTGCTGCCATCATCCCTTATTTCATCATGGAGAATGAGAGCAAGATCAGCACACCCGGCCATTTCCATAACATCATTGAGCATCTCCTTCTCCCGGATTGAATACCCAACTGGATGTACTACATAGGGGATCTCTTTTTCTCTGCATAAGCGCGCACATTCCCTCATTTCAGAAAGATTATTTTTCATCTTCCTGTACACTGATATCTGCAGTAGTTCCGCACCCCATCTATTTATTTCGCCTGGGTGGACAACTCTGGTACCTAAAATCATGGAATATATTTTAATTCATGGGGATGCATAAATGTCATCTTCATTAATTCAATACTGTCGTATCTGAATGAAAACCGGAAAGTACATGCCGGTTCTGACAAAATAATGACTCCAATATGTGGTGAATTTACCATATTTCGTAATTTTGGGAAATCACCATGATACACCATTAGCCAGCTTGTACGTATTGCACTAACAATTTCATTTGATTTCAGGCATTTATATAAACACCTCTATAACATATAAAATTCCTTAATAACGTTATAACGGGCACGAAATGTGCATGGTTATTTAACAGATTTAATTTTAAGAAGAATGTATTTACACCCGTATATATAAGAAGGAAGGAGGAAAGCATGGTAGACATCAATAATAAGCAGGAATTATGCACTATATGTAAAAAAGAGTATACATCAATTCATACCGAGACATCTCCCGGTATTAATATTCATGTATGTGCTCATTGCCTTGAAACGGCAAAGCATAATTTTATATGGATCTGCACAAGCTGCGGAAAAGTTTATCTGAGACCTAAAAAACTGGTGTTGGAAAAACTGAACAATTTCGAGCTCAAGCAGGCGTATGCTCAATGCGAAGACATGCAGATAATTCAGGGGATCGATATATGTGTTGAATGTGATCCTGAAGGCATTTTCAATTATATGGAAGCCCAGAAGACAGCAATGGAGTGCTGATTACACTTCACCTGAAGCTGTATGGACTGACATAATATGCGGTAGACATTAAAAGCGTTTACAGGCATTGTAAAAACTCAATAAGTATTCGTCATTCCCGCGGTCCTTTGAGCGGGAATCAAGATAACTTAAATAACGGGTGATTCCCGCTAAACAACTGCGGGAATGCCATAAGGGAAGACAGGCACAGGAAGATGGGATACATGCCTGACCTTTACAATTTCAGTAACCGCTTTTAGTAACCACTGCAAATAATGCAGGCAGCTTAATCCCCTTCAAATTCAGTCAGACAGTATACTTCATACCCCTTTTCTTTGAGCTTCTTTTCACCGCCTACATCCGGCAGATTCACAATGAATGCCATTTCAGCAACTTCCCCCCCCAGTTTTTCTATAAGTGCCGCTGCAGCCAGAGCAGTGCCGCCTGTTGCAAGAAGATCATCAATAACAAGCACCTTTGCCCCTTTGGCGACTGCATCCTTGTGCATTTCAACGGTGTCAGTGCCATATTCAAGCTCATATTCATGCCTCACCACCTCAGCAGGAAGTTTACCGATTTTTCGAATTGGGACAAATCCCTTTCCCAGGGTATAAGAAAGCGCCCCTCCAATAATAAACCCTCTGGCCTCAATACCAACAATCATATCAAAATCGATCTCACCTGTTATATACCTTTGTGTCATATTGTCTATGACAAGCCTGAATCCCACCGGGTCCTTGATCAGGGTCGTGATATCTCTGAACATGATCCCTTTTTTGGGATGATCAGGTATGGTCCTTATTTTTGATTTGATAGGCATTATGTTACCTCCCTTTTTTGTTTTTTGAACATTGCTTGTATAAGCATCGATTTTTTTGTCATGCCCGAAGTTAGTAATCGGGCATCCAGAACTTAATCAAACAACTGGATTCCGGCTTAAGGACTGCCGGAATGACAGATTGGCAAATCATTTCAACGTATAAAATCTGATTAGCTGACACAGATATCCTCATATTCTTTGATTTTCGGAATTGTCTTTAAAAAGAGGTTTATGACATTATCAGCGTTCTTCTTCATAACAGCAACGATCATCTCCCACGTTACAGGCTCCTCCTCTTCATGCCAGCAGTCATAGTCTGTTGACATGGCAACCGCAGCATAATGGACCTTCTTTTCTCTCGCAAGACATACCTCCGGGACTGTGCTCATGTTAATGACATCAGCATTCCAGCTTCTGAACATGTGGCTTTCTGCTTTTGTAGAGAATCTCGGGCCTTCGATCGTTATGACAGTCTTGTCCCTGTGATACGGCAGATTCAGCTCTTGAGCGGATGAAGATAACAGGTCTATCAGGTTCGAACAAAAGGGCTCGGCCATTGCTGTATGCACAACTTCGTTTTCGTTAAAGAAGGTGACCTCTCTTTTCCTCGTATGGTCAATGAACTGGCCGGGAAATACAAGATGCCCGGGAGCTAGCTCCTCCCGCAGAGAACCGACAGCAGTAGATGCCAGGATATGCGTACACCCCTGTTCTTTTAATGCCCATATGTTTGCCCTGTAGTTTACTGCTGACGGATATATGCTATGGTCTTTGCCGTGACGTGCGATAATCACCACATCAACCCCTTCAATTGATCCACAAGTCAGCGAAGAAGTAGGAGGGCCATAGGGAGTGTCAACTGCAACTTCTTTTGCTTCCTTTAAAATATCCGGGTCGTCCAGACCAGATCCACCGATAATACCAATTTTCACCATAGATTGCTCCTGCTAATTAAATTTTGAGTGAGAGGCTGTATATGCAACACATAAAGTGATTAAAACATTTTTATTATAAAATACCATGGAGAAATAACACAAAAAAACTATCATAAATCAAAGTGCCTTCTCAGAGATCCACGTATACAATAAAATAAGCCTGGGTCTCACCGCCATCTGTCAGTCCCTGCGCTATACCCATGGCCGGAGTCATTCTCACCTTATACCCTAGCACGGTATCCATTCTTGCCTCTGCCCCTATGCCCGCTAAAAAATCACTCAGCTCAAAATCCTTTTTACCTCCCCAGGCATTTCCTGTATCTGTAAAGAGTGCAATATGAAACCGGTCAATAAATACAGGCTTTGAATTCCATCCCCTGAATATATACCGGAGAGGCATCCTGTATTCAAGCGTTGATGTTAAAGCATGTTTCCCTTTTTTATAATTTGACGGAAATCCTCTCAACGGATATCTGTTCTGCACATACGGAACACCGCCTATCTGGAATGACTGCTGCGCAGTCTGATCACCACCGGAAAAAGCCATTCTCAGGTTTATATAAATCACATGATTGGATGATCGTCCCAGATATTCCTTATAGTCAAAAAGGTATTCTTTATGCTCAGGACCATTCACATAGTTTCTGAATAAAACAGAGAGTTCCCTTCCGTCCTCAAAACTTACCGAGAGGGGATATCGTAACGCACCGTTATATGTGAATCCGGCATATATACTGTCTTTTCTGCCTTGGAATAATTTAAATGTATCAACTTTCCTGCCTTTAATATTTGTTAAGTTGCTCACTTTATTTATATTCACCCCTGCTTTGACTGTATATGATGCTTCCAGATGCCTCATTGGCAAAGGATAACGGACCTCCAGCCCTGCCCCGCTGCTCCTCTCATAATAACCGCTGCCATCTGCAAAGAGATCTGAATAATACACAGGCTGAGAATAGGCCCTGAATACAAATGAAGGTTTCCACCTGTCATATAGATAATTAAAATCAAAATATGTTCTGCCGCTTACTCCATGTCCGGCACGTAACATATACGCATGATATTGCAGCACATCATGTCCTGCAGTAAAGGCCCCCAATACCGTCCCTTCATCATCAGAAGATATATATGGCAGCCAGAACCTGGGCCGTAATGTCCCTTTTGGGTCATACTTTTTTATTGAATGCTTTTTAGTGATTACATCTTTACGGACTGACCTTTCATAATCTCTCGTCACATGTTTATCCCATGATGATTTTATATACGGACCGATGTCTGCGCTCCACCTGGAAGGTGCATAGGGAATTTCAACAATATCAAAACCCTTTGCGCTGTAACGTGAGAAATATATTTTATTGCCAGACACCTCAGGATGAAACGCTCCGCCCGGGAGATGGGTCACCTGATAGACTATTTTTTCTGATAATGAATAGGCATAGAGATTATACACCCCTGTTTTATCAGAGCTGTAAATGATATGGCTGCTGTCAGCTGACCACGCAGGAAATATATTATGATCATGACTTTTCAGTAATATATCGATACTGTTTGTATCAACATGATACCGCTCTATTGACATCTCACCATTGATATCTATTTTTGAGAACACTAATGACTGTCCATCAGGAGACCATCGTGGTGAGGATATGACCTGACCATCATTACCTGTGAGGTATCTGGTCTGACCGTTCTCAAGTGTAAGGACAGCTATATGCTGACGGCCAGTTTCTGTTTTTACAAATACAATCCTCCTTCCATCAGGTGAGACATCTATCTCTTTTGCCCTTATATTGCTGGTAACCTGTTCTAACGATTCTGTCTCAATATTAAATGCATACATATCCTGATACATGTCATAACTGTTTTTCCTTGCAGCCTGGGTAAAATAAAGCCTTTTCCCATCCGGGGACCAGGAAATACCATGATCAGACGGCATCTTTCTGACCCGGGAGACCTCATCAAAGGTCTGTATGTCATATATAACGATTGTCTCATGATCATTCGGGTCTCTCCTGTTAATCGCCAGATACCGTCCCTGTGGTGAAACACGTGGATGTGTCAAGCGTTCGCCCGTAACAGGCAGATCTATCACTTCTGTAAAGGCTTCGAATTTCAACATATTTATCTTTTGAATCTGCTCTGCCATCAGGTCTTTGACCATTTCCCGGTAAAGATCAATATAGTTCATTCCTGTCAGTTTCTTGGGAGGATGGTTAATGAAAAAAGGAAGCCTTCCGGAATGAGCTGTATTCAGTTTTCCAGGAAGATCTCTGCCAAATGTTTCTGCAATATATTTTTTCATGAGCATACCGTATATATACGGTGTGCTACCTGAAGGCCAGTACGGTACATCGCCATTTAATCGATCTATTGAAGGTATCTTATCTTCCATCACCGCCATCCTGAAGATCATGTCCACAAAAGAACTCCTGCCTCTTCCGGATAATGTATATTCTGTCTCAGCCCATGTGGCAATACCCTCAGTCCACCAGTCGGGCAAAAATATATTGGGTGGAGCCGTGAGAAGGAAAAGGATTGAAGATAAAGGATCAAAGCCCGGCATGGTTTTACCAAATAAGCTTCTCACATCCGATGCATATCCCCGAACAGGGTCAAGTGTCAGGATATGCACATATTCATGAATAAGCACAAGCTCAAGCCAGTCATCTGTTTCACCTATGGTTACGTCAGGAAATGGAGGAGACAGGTGTATATACATCGCATTGTATGGCAGGACAGTTGCAAGACCGTTTGCAAAATCAGTGTTATCCAGAAGAACGACCTGTGTTTTGTCTTGCGGGGCCCATTGAAACCTTTCTGTTAATCTCTTATGGACTCCTTCCAGTATGTCTGCAGCCCTGTATCCATACATCTCAATCCCCTGATGAAAATGAATCGCAAAGTGATCGGTCTCTATAGTAGAAAAATGAAACGAAGGGTCTATGTTGGCAGCATAACAGGGTAACGGAAATATTATTAAAAGAAAAACCAGCAGCTCTGCAAAAAAAGGAATATACTTTACATATGAGTCTTTTATCATAATATTACGCTGTATGATATATTCATACCTATGGGAACGAACATACTACGATTCATAATAAAAGCTTTCATACTGTTAACACTGGTTACAATTGCCCCTGTCCTGCCGGCCCGGGCAGAAAACACTCCAGATGTTAACACTATTGTTGAGAAAATGGACAGGCTGTACAGGAGTGACACCAGCTATGGTGATGTAGAAATGTTGATCAAAACCGAGCATTGGGAGCGTACCCTCAGAATGGACATCTGGAGCGAGGACCTGGACAGGACATTGATCCATATTAACAGTCCAAAAAAAGATGCAGGCATAGCCACACTCAGAAAAAAGACCGAAATGTGGAACTATTTTCCAAAGATCAACAAGGTGATAAAAGTCCCTCCATCAATGATGATGAGTTCCTGGATGGGATCAGATTTTACCAATGATGACCTTGTCAAGGAAAGCTCCATGATAACTGATTATCATTCCAGGATATTCACACCGGAAGATGCCAATCCCGATTATTACTACATTGAATTAATCCCGAAAAAAGATATCCCCATTGTCTGGGCCAGGATCGTTCTGGTTGTTCGTAAACATGACTATATTCCGGTCGAGGAGTCTTTCTTTGATGAAAAGGGACGAAACATGAGGGTAATGGAGTTCAGTGACATAAAGAACTTCAGCGGACGGGAAATACCCTCAGTCCTTGTGATGAGGCCGTTGAACAAGCCGGATAAAAAAACTGTTATCAGGTATATAGACCTGAAGTTTAATATAAAACTGAAAGCGGATACGTTTTCACTTCGGAATTTACAGAAAAAAAGATAAAGATTACAGGTTATGGGTCATAGGTTATAGGTAATGGGCTAAGGAGATGTATTGATACTTTTAAAGATTGCCTTCCGAAATATCTTCCGTCATAAACGGCGGTCATTTCTCACCGGCATGATGATGGCCGGGGGATGTACCCTGTTCGGTCTTTTCTTCGGTATGGTAGACGGGACGTACGGCAACCTCATAGATATGATAACCAGAAACCACACCGGTCATATTCAGTTGCATATGAATGGTTATCTTGATAAGCCTTCCATTTACAAAACTATTCAGGAACCTGTTGCTGTCGGAAATAGAATCCAGTCCGTGTCCCATGTTCAGTCATGGGCTCCCAGGGTGTATACCCCTGCTCTTGCCTTTGCAGGGAAGAAGACAACAGGCGTTCAGGTAATAGGCATTGATCCCATACAAGAGGCAAAAACAACGCGATTTAAGAACAGAATAAGCAGGGGAGAATTTAAATTAAACAGTGAACAGGGTGATGTCATCATTACAAACAGCCTAGCAAGGGTCCTTAAAGCAGACCTTGGAGGGGAATTATCTCTTATATCACAGGGCATAGACGGTTCAATAGCAAACGATATTTTTACCGTAACAGGGATCATCGGAGGTGAAGGAAGTGACCCTGGAGAATCAGTTTGCTATATGCATATAGATAAGGCCAGGGAATTCCTGTCTATGGGAAACAGTGCACATGAAATAGCTGTTGTGCTTACTGATCATGCAAAAACAGGTCATGTGAAGAAACTCATAGAGAATGAACTTAACGAACCCGGGATTTCAGTTGAGCCCTGGCAGGTCGTGGAAGCTGCTTTTTACAGGGCAATGCAGGCTGACCTGAAGGGCAACCGTTACTCCATTGGTGTCTTTACCATAATCATTGCTGTTGGTGTGCTGAATACCGTGCTGATGGTGTTGCTTGAAAGAACAAGGGAGTTCGGTGTCCTCAGGGCATTAGGGACCAGGCCTTTCCATATTTTTCAGCTTATCTTATATGAGACAGCTTTTCTGGCAGTCATTAGCATCATCATCGGCACATTAGCCGGAGTATGTGCAAACTGGTGGTTTCTCGCTCATGGAATCACGTATCCTACCCCTATTGAATATGGCGGATATATGTTTGAGAAGCTTACGTCAAAAATTACTGCCCGCTCCATGATAAACCCGGCACTGATCGTTTTCACCACTGCGGTCGTGGTCAGTATATGGCCCGCTGTCAGGGCGGCACGCGTAATCCCTGTAAAGGCAATGAGGTCAAATTAATAATAAATTAATTCCAATAAAGATCCCCTCTTTGGCAAAGAGGGGTAAGGGGAGATTTTATAATAAAAATATCCTTCCCTGCACCTCCATTTGCCAAATGGGGAAATAGAAGGAATAAAGTATGACACTGCTGTTAAAACTGGCATGGAGAAATATTCTGAGAAACAGGCGAAGAGCGCTCCTCTCAGGATTTGCTGTCGGTATTACCCTCGCCTCTCTCATGCTTATAGACGCACTCTATTTAGGAATGATAGACAGCATGATCAGGACAGCTACTGACACGTTTATCGGACAGGCACAGATACACGCGGAGGGATTCCGGGACACATTTGAAGTAGAAAATACGATTAAGGATTCAGACACCGTCATCATGTCACTCCAGACCGAAAGGCTCCTGTCTGATTTTTCTCTGCGTAGCGTGTCATACGGCATGTTAAGCTCAGCAGCAGGGGTTAATTCCATAATGCTCTACGGTATAGACCCTGAACGCGAAAAGAATATCTCCATGATTGATGAGGCCATGAAAAACGGGCAATACCTGAGCAATGAGAATGAACAGCAGATACTGATCGGTGCAAAGGCAGCGGAAACACTGGAGGTAGAGCTCGGAGACAGGATTATTCTCACCGTTGCACAGGCAGAGACAGGTGAGCTTTCACAGGACATGTTCAGGCTGAGCGGTATATTTCAGATGGGTATCAGGGAAATTGACAGCGGCATCGCCTTTATACATTTAAAAAAAGCACAGCAATTGCTTGCCATTGGCAGCAATGCTCATGAAATCGCCATTACATTTCATGATATCAACAATGCAGGTGATCCCTCCCTTGCATTCTGGAAGAAATACTCCGTCAAGGGAAACAGGGCCATGGGATGGAGAGACCTCATCCCGCAACTTGACAGCATTATTGATATGACAAAGATCTCAACTATCATTACATCGTCGCTTGTATTCTGCATCGTGGTGGTCATAATTATGCATGCCCTGTTTATGTCCCTGTATGAAAGGATGTTTGAGTTCGGTGTCCTGCGGGCAATAGGCACACGACCGCTGAATATGGCACTCATTATTTTTTTTGAAGCAGCTTCGCTGTCATTGATAAGTATTATACTTGGTACTCTTCTGGGAGTGACGGTTATCAGTTTATTTGCCTATTTTGGAATAGATTATAAAGGGATAGAGTTCGCCGGTGTAACAATTACAGAGCTCCTGTATCCGGAACTTGGTCTGAAACAGTTCACGTTATATCCGCTCCTGATATTTATTTTTTCATTGACTGCTGCCATATACCCTGCTGTATTTGCAGCCAGAATGACACCGGCAAGGGCAATGCAGAGAAGCCTTTAAGTAAATTATGTATGTTATTAATCATTCATTATCTTAAGAAATATGTAAATGTTTTAAAGGTAATCGGTCATGGTGAATGTTATATGTTATTAATTACACGTTATTAGTTATACGATAATTGTTAAATAAATAATACCTGGCATTTCTTTTCAAAACGAATAGCAAATACCAAGTAACAAATAACATTGCAACATATTAACCATGGATAATAAGCATGAGAAAGGAACGCATATGCCTGATACTGTTATGGAGATAGAAAATGTATCAAAAACATATGGAACAGACGGTCAGATGGTCTATGCTTTGAGGGATTTGTCTCTGGCAATAAAAAAAGGAGAGTTCACCGCTATTGCCGGACCGTCCGGATCGGGCAAGACAACCCTTCTTAATATTATCAGCGGCCTTGATACTCCTACATCCGGAACCGTAACACTATCAGGAAAACTGATCAGTAAAATGAAAGGTAGCGAACTGTCTGACTTCAGGCGGGACAAAATAGGTTTCATCTTTCAGTCCTACAACCTTATCCCGGTTCTTTCGGTAAAAGAAAATATTGAGTACATCATGCTGCTCCAGGGGGTGAGCGACACGGAAAGACGCTCCCGTGTCGCGAACATATTACATGAGGTTGGACTTAAAGGCATGGAGACAAGACGGCCCGGACAACTCTCAGGAGGTCAGCAGCAACGGGTCGCGATCGCCAGAGCCCTGGCGAACGATCCACCGGTGTTACTGATGGACGAACCGACCGGCAACCTTGATTCTGCCGCCGAGGCGGAGGTGAGCAGCAGCGTGTTGCCATAGCACGGGCCATGGTTTCAATACCTGATATAATCCTTGCTGACGAGCCTACAGCCAACCTTGACTCTGCAACTGCTTCCTCTCTTTTAGACATGATGCACGGGCTGAATGAAACAAGCGGCATCACCTTTGTATTTTCTACCCATGACAGCATGATCATGGACAAGGCCAGACGGCTTGTGCTGCTTAAAGACGGCTCAATAGACAAAGACGAGACGAGACAGTAAATGATATCGAGATTGTATATTCTTATTGCTGCATTTTATGCCGCAGCTTTTATCATCCCTGATTATGTATCTGCAGACACTGAGTTCAGCACATCAGGGTATGTCAGGAACTTTCTGGTCATTTCAGATTCAGACGGCACCTCTGCCTTTGAAGCACTTTCAAGGGCCAGAATAAAACTAGATATTGTTACGTCTGATTCAACTTCATGGGAACTGGCATATGAAGTTCTCCCATGGTTGAGAGACCGTGAAGGCATATTGTCAGACCGCTCATTTGCAAACTCTTCATTTTTCACTTACCGTATCGATGATCTGGCAGAGAACATCTTTGATGATCAGGACAGTGACTTTATACTTGCACAGAATCTTGACAGGGCATATCTCACATACAGTGCAGTTCGATTCGATCTCTTCGCAGGAAGGCAGCCGGTTGCCTTTGGTTCTGCCCGGGTTATCAATCCTACTGATATCATTGCGCCATTTACCATTAATACGATCGCCAAGGATGAACTGGTCGGGGTTGATGCAATCAGGATAAAAACCCCGCTTGCCGAAATGGGTGAGTTTGATGCTGGCATTGTCTTCGGGAGAAATCTTAACGCGTCTGAAAGTGCAGCATATTTCCGTGTGAAATCATATGTATTTAAAACCGATCTCTCATTCATGACGATGGTTTTCAAGGAAAACATCCTGCTGGGCCTGGATATGGCCCGTTCTATCGGGGGAGCAGGCACATGGCTTGAAGCAGCACATATATTTGCTAATGCTATAGATGATCACAGGCCGGAAGAGGACTATTTCAGACTGTCTCTCGGTACTGATTACAGTTTCACCTCCAGGCTCTATGCATTTGCTGAATATCATTATAATGGAGCTGGAACAGGTAAT
>CAMYJJ010000002.1 GCA_947258735.1 Thermodesulfovibrionia bacterium
CTGGGCCTTGGCAAGCCCTTTTTTCCTTAAGACGTCCAGGGCCTTTTCAGCGTCTCCATTCGACTCTGTCAGCGCCTTTTTACAGTCCATCATCCCGGCACCCGTCTGGTCCCTTAGCTCCTTTACTGTACTGGCTGAAATGCTCATTGACTTACTTCCTCCTTGTTCTCTGTGTCTGCCTGCGCCTGCGGTTCATCTCCAGCTGCTTTTTCCGCGGCAGCTTTCTGAGCAGCGGCCTCTTTTTCAGCAGCTTCCTGCGCTGCGGCCTCTTCCAGGGACTTATTTAAGATATTCTTTCCTTCAAGACAGGCGTCTGACATTTTTGAGGAAAGTAATCGAATTGATCTGATCGCATCATCATTGCCGGGTATAATATAATCAATCCCGTCGGGGTCGCAGTTCGTATCAACAAGGGCGACTATCGGTATTGCCAGTTTCTTTGCCTCGGCAATAGCTATTGACTCTTTTTTGGGATCAATAATGAAAATAGCGGCCGGCAGCTTATTCATCTCTTTAACACCGCTCAGGTTTTTATCCAGTCGCTGCCTTTCTGTTTCAAACTTGGCCACTTCCTTTTTGGTAAGCAGATCATAGGTGCCGTCTTCATTCATTTTCTCTATTTTCTTGAGTTTTCCGATACCCTGTTTCACGGTTTTAAAATTGGTGAGCATGCCGCCGAGCCAGCGCTGGTTCACAAAGTAGGACTGTGAACGCTGGGCCTCCTCAATGATTACATCCTGTGCCTGCTTTTTTGTACCTACAAACAGAATGGATTCACCTTTTGCAGACAGGTCCTTTACAAAATTGTAGGCAACATCGAACATCTTGACTGTTTTCTGAAGGTCGATAATATAAATACCGTTGCGCTGCCCGAAAATATATTTCTTCATCTTCGGGTTCCAGCGTTTGACCTGATGCCCGAAATGAACACCAGCCTCCAGAAGCTCTTTCATTGTTACTACCATAGAAACCTCCTCAGTTTTTCCTCCGTCCTCTCTCCCTAAATCCCTGCATGCAGGGACACTGTTAGAGAGAAGATTAGATGGACGTGTGATTTATCAGATAAAATCTTCCAACTACGAACAGTAATAAGACTATCATATATAACAGAGCTATTTCAATGATTTTCCCTGAAAATGCAGGCAATAATGGGAAATTGGCCAAAATCAGGCAGATTTCTTCTTATAACGGGGCGGATATGGCTTGACCTGACATTTATTTGCGTGTAACTTAATTAGTGTCTGTATAGAGACTTGGTTCGTCTGTCTGTCATTCCGGCAGTCCTTAAGCCGGAATCCAGTCTGTTTAATATGTACTGGATACCCGATTAAAAAACGTCGGGAATGACAAGAATACAATAATCACTTTAAACACAGACACTAATGAAATCGATCATGTATCAAAAGATGCATACATATGGGGAATCATGACAAAATTCTTGTTGTTTATACTGGCCATGTTATGTACTGTCAGTTTGTTGTCCTGCTCAGCGGATACGGCAACCGACGTATTTGAAACAGCCCAATTTGAGGAGCTGCAGAACAATAATGAGCATGCACAGCAGCTGTATGAGGAAATTATCAGGAAATATCCGCAAAGCGATGCTGCAAAAAAGGCCCGGGAACGGTTAACTGCAATGGGAAAAACAGACAATGAATAATAATATGCATTTTGGTTACGTAAAAACAACCTGTCCGATAAAACAGAAAATGCGAAATCTGTCATGCCGAACTCGTTTCGGAGTATTGTCTTTTACTGAGCATTACAACAAAGAGAGATCCTGAAACAAGCCTGCCTGTCCGATAGGCAGGTTCAGGAAGACGGTTTTAGGACAGCCTGTAAAGGTTGAAGCACTATGTGCCGAATAATGAGGTGTAGCAAATAATTCTTTAAATGTTCGGAGGACACCATGTTTAAGAAATGGGGAGTAGAATCAGAAGATGTGCAGAATGAAGAGCAGAATGTCTCTGAAGTCAGGGAACAGCCTGCCGTAACCCGTAACGTCGACAGCAGGAAGAATGATGGTGTCAATAAAATTCTGCGGGGAAGCAAGCTGAGCGGTAATATAAACGTGACATGCGACCTGGAGTTGAGCGGAGATGTTGAGGGCAACATCATCTCAGAAGAGGATTCCAGCATTGTCATAAAAGGGTCATGCAAAGGAAACATCGAGACAAAAGGGGGAAGTGTTGTCATAGATGGGAAGTTGAGCAAAGGCAATATTGTAGCCGGCCGGGACGTGACGATTTCAGGAACGTTTGATGGCGGCGAGATCAGGGCCAAAGGCAGGATTTATATAAACGGTGAGTTCAATGGAAAACTGGAAGGAAATGAGGTTGAACTTGGAGCAAAGGCCCAGGGTAAAGGCGAGATTTCATATATGGAACATATATCGATAGCAAAGGGTGCAAAAATTGAGGTGCAGATCAGCAAGGGCCAGAAAGAACTGAAACTTGTGAAAAACGAACCCGAAAAAAAAGAAACAGCCGATAGTACCGTGAACAAAAAAATAAAAGCAGTGAAATAACCTGTTTTAAGCTGCCTGGTCCTTACTCGTTGACAACTCAGTAAAAGATATATTGTCTTTTACAACAAACACCAGCCCCGTGGTAATGATAAACCCCATGGCCACAAGCCAGGCAACAATCCCGTAACTTGCCGCAACCGGTTTTGCAACACCAAATATTTCGTGGAGGGCGACAACACACGCCAGTTGAAATGAGCCGAGAAATGCGGGTGCAGGAAAGAGAGAGATGAATATTCCTATAGTCAGGCTCACTACGAGCACCGATTTCAACATGGGAATTTCACTGCCGATTCCAAATGCCATATGTATGGGGTAATACGTCATTATCATTGCAGTCCAGACCAGGCATGACCAGAAAAGAGAGGCCATAAATCCCCGGGCATCCTTTAGGATCTTAAGGCCGTCGGTAAATGAATGGACCAGCCCGTTAATTTTTACTTTCCACTTCTCAGGAAGCGGTTTCGTGAAAAATGCTACTATCTTCATCGCCAGGTCATTCTTATACTGCAGAAGGACAGAAAAGGAGAAAATCCCAAGAGATCCAATAAAACTTATCCAGCCGAACTTGACCATATGTCCCATTAACGGATGACTGGAAC
This sequence comes from Thermodesulfovibrionia bacterium, assembly GCA_947258735.1. The sequence continues at coordinate 3,127 of CAMYJJ010000002.1, forward strand.
CGTCAGCAGCCTGCGGAAAGATACTCGAACCGAAAAAAATAACTCCCACCAGAAGGATCAAAAAGATCATCATGTCCATCAACCTCTCAACAAAAATGGTGGCAAATGAGGCGCTGAAACTGATATCTTCTTTCTTCCCGAGAAGATATGCCCTGACGATCTCACCTGCCCGTGCAGGCAATATGTTCCCCATAAAACCGATCATTAAAGGGGAAAAAAGATCTACGGTCTTTACGTCTTTCACCGACCCGACGAGATATCTCCACCTGATGGCCCTGAACAAAAATGTGAGCGCAACTAAAAGGACTGCAGGGATGAGATATATGTATTGAACAGAGCTGAGGGCATTCCCGAGTTCGCTGAGAGACACGTTTTTAAACGCATAATACGAAGAGAATGCGACAATGAATATTCCTATAATGAGATGTTTTTTATTCATGAAGTTATGTGAAGACTTTTATTATAACTGTTCATCATGCTGACTGGCAAGCAGCGAACAGACGGATTGATTTCTTTATAGCAGGTCACGAATCATTTTATTAAGTTGATTATTGAGGTTCTTTCACCATATCAAGCATCTCACCTATCTTATTTACAATTAATGTTACTGCCTTACCTCCTTTTGCTTTACTTGCCTTTTCCGGATTTCCCCATACACCTCCCGGCCAGTACCTGACCTTGTTTTTCACCGTAAATGGTCTGGGGAGTCTGGGATACTCCTCCTTTGCCCTGCCTTTTACCAGTTCAGGGGCAAGATAAAGAACAAGAGACGTTTCTATTTCTCCGGCATGAGAATCGTTTGGCGTATCTGCAAGTTCTGACAGTTCTTTGTAAAGAACGTCATAAGGACATATGACTGCTATCCTGATTCCTTCTACCTCATTGACCAGTTTCTCAGCTGCCTCTTTCATTGCAGCAGAATGAAGTCCGCCTCCATGACCGCTCATAAGAAATATGTTGCGCAGTCCCTTTTCATATGCATCTTTTGCCAAATCATAGGTAATGCGGCGGAGTGTAGCCGGCGTGATGCTGATCGTCCCCGGATGCTGGCTCGTGGACGTACACACGCCATAATAAAGCGGGGGAGCGAGAAAGACCTTCCTTTTCTTCACTACGAGCTTTAAAATTTCATATATGATTAACGTATCAGTGTTCAACGGCAGATGACTGCCATGTTCTTCAACTGTTCCAAAGGGGAAAATAATGGTTTTTGTCTTCTTCAGGTTTTTTTTAAAGTCAGACATTGTCATATGTTCGAGAATCATGGTGACCTCCTGATGGTAATGATATAGAGACCAATAAAATTTTCAGATAGTATACCTGAATTGAAAGACCATAAGACTAATTGATTGAGGTATAATTTACATATAGGTAATATTTTTTAGAGGGAGGACTACCCATGAAGACAGTCAGGGACAAAAAAAGATATAACGGAATCATGACCTGGGAAGAAAAGAGCGGCTTTCTTGAGTTTCTCTCTATTATACCGGCAGAAGTGACCAGGTTTAACGACAGTTTCGGATTTGATATTCATACCCTTGCCGTGCATCCGTCTGATATCGATGGTAACAGGGAAATGGCCCTGAACGTGGGTTTTGTCCTTGAGCGGCATAATCCATTACTCCCTGAACTTACCTACTGCCTCTATTCTGTACTGAGAGACAGGATGCTCCATGGGTATGTTGGTGTATGTAAAAACGGCTCCATAACAACCCTTAAAGAACTTAAGCCGGTAGCAGAATTTAAAATGGGTCGTGTCGTGCTGCATGAATGGTTGGGTCAGCTGGTCAAGGCGTCGTGTGAAAAGATCATGCCATAACCTGAAAAAGATGTCAGTTCAGGTCAGAGACATTGGTGTCAGCAGGGGCAACCTGGTTTTGTGAACAATAAGGGCGCTATATTTCTTTTTTCCTTCATCTGTCTTACAATATTCCTCATATGAATCTGACTATACTGGGAAGCGGCACATGTGTGCCTTCATTAAAGAGAAATGCTTCAGGTTACCTGCTGGAAGCCGAAGGGATGGAAGTCCTTATTGACTGCGGCAGCGGCATTCTGCTGCAGCTGGAGAGGGCGGGCAAAAGTTACAAACATATAGACGCCCTGTTTTTGACACATACGCACCCTGATCATTTCTCTGATCTGATGCCATTGGTACAGGCCCTTTTTTATACCCCGCATTTTACAAGGAAGAAGGATTTCAGCATTATTGCGCCTCAGGGATTCAGACAATACTATAATAAGGCCATTGGGTCCATACTCGGTGAATCAACGGATTTTCGTATCGTGTTTATGGAAGCATCCGATACAAAGGAGTATGGACCCTGGAGCATACGCACGGCATCAACGATACATTCAGATGACAGTACCGCCTACCGGTTTGAACAGGATGGACGGTCTGTTGTTTTTTCGGGAGATGCTGATTATGATGAGGGGCTTATAGATCTGTCAGAAAGGGCAGACATTGTAATTGCAGACTGCTCTTTTCCTGATGCCATGAAGGTCAAAGGTCATCTCAGCGCAAAAGAGTGCGGTCTTCTGGCCCAAAAAGCAGGGGCGCATAAACTGGTACTTTCTCATATATATCCGGCTGACACCCCTGATGAGGACAGAGTTACAGAGGCTAAAGGACATTTTAAGGGAGATGTTGTACTTGCTGAAGATTTAATGGAGATAGAGATTTAGCCTGTTTTTGTCATGCCCGAAGTTAGTAATCGGGCATCCAGACTTGTTTCTGCAAAACGGGAAATAAAATAGACTGGATTCCCGATTAAGGACTTCGGGAATGACGGACAAAAAAACAAATTAAGGAAACAAGCAGAACCGAAAAGAAACATGAAAATCTACTATTCGCCAAAATGTCTTCAATATTCACAGCCCGGACATCCCGAGGCGCCGTCAAGGGTCCGCTCAACATATGAATACCTTGAAGAAAAGGGATATGCATTTCATGAGCCCGGTCTCTGCTCTGAAGATGATATTCTCCGTGCCCATTCATCAGAGCTTTTTGAAAGTGTAAAAAACGAGAGTTTTTTTGATTTTGATACACCGGTATTTAAAGGTATATATGATATTGCAAGATTATCTGCCGGCAGTGCCATTGATGCAGCGATGCATTGTCTGGATAATAAAGAAAAGGCATTTTCACTTATGCGCCCTCCGGGACACCATGCCACAAAAAACAACCTCGGAGGGTTCTGTTACTTTAACAGCATCGCCATTGCCTGCCTGAAGGCACAGGAGAACGTGAAAAAGGTCGCTGTTGTGGATTTTGACTGCCATCACGGTAACGGGACTGAAGACATTTTTCTTGGAAAAGATAATCTACTGTATCTGTCCCTGCACCAGAGTCCCCTGTATCCGGGCACCGGCCTGAAAAGCAGGAAGAACTGTCTGAACTATCCTCTGCCTGCCAGTACAACTCCGGATGCATTTTTGTCTGTTCTGCAGGATGGCCTGAAAAAAGTTGAACAATTCGGTCCTGACCTGCTTGCTGTGTCTGCCGGGTTTGATTCATACAGGCTTGACCCGATCACCAATCTTACTCTGGAGCTTGAGACATACAGGGAAGTTGGCAGGATGCTGGCAGCCCTTCGTAAACCCACCTTTTCTGTTCTGGAAGGAGGGTACAGTAAAGACCTTCCTGAATGCATATATGAGTATTTACAGGGGATGGAAGAGTAAGTACTGTTCAGGCCTGCTCCCAACGCTTGTGTTATAATTCCATCGATATGGATATCAAAAAACTTGTAAAACCCAATGTTCGTTCTCTCAAGGCCTATCAGGCAGAGGAAATCCCCTGTAACATAAAACTCGATGCCAATGAAAGCCCGTATGGTTTCAGGGTATTAGGACATGTTAAGACAAACAGGTATCCTGATCCTGAAGCAACCGAGCTCAGAGGGCTTGTTGCGAAAGATCTGAACGTCCGTGCTGAAAATGTCCTGCATGGAAACGGTTCGGATGAACTCATTTATAACATGATAACAACCTTTGGAGGGCCTGTGCTGTATCCCACGCCCACCTTTTCCATGTACGGTATTATTGCGCAGGCCCTTGGAGATACATATTATGAAGTCCCTCTTGATGAGCAGTTTGATCTTGACATGGACCGGATGATAAAGCAGATTCAGAAAGTAAAACCGAAACTGATTTTTCTGAGTTCTCCCAATAATCCCACAGGCAACAGTTATTCAGCCGACCGCATTTTACAGATAATGAAAAAATCAAAAGGCATTGTTATTGTTGACGAGGCCTATCAGCAGTATTCAAGCAGGAAATCCTTTATCCCGCTATTAAAGAAACACAAACAACTTGTTGTCCTGAGGACGTTGAGTAAGGTCGGACTTGCAGGGCTTCGCATTGGTTTTATGATTGCTCACAAAGATATTGTCGAGGAAGTGAATAAGGTTCGACTGCCTTTTAATGTAAATTCGTTGTCGCAGAAAGTTGCTGTTGATGCATTGAAAAAAAGAAAAGACGTAACTAAGCGAATCAGAAAAATTATTTCAGAGAGAAAAAGGCTTTATGGCAAAATGACAAAAATGAACGGCATCAGCCCGTTTCCGTCAGATGCAAACTTTATATTGTTTAAGGTCAATAATGCTGATACGGTATATAAAGACCTTCTTGCGAGGGGTGTGCTTATCAGGAATATGAAAGGCATAGCCGGTGGATGTCTGAGAGTAACTATAGGGACACCGGCAGAGAATAATATCTTTATTAAAAATCTCAACCAACTGTTATAATTGATAAAAATTCCGGAGGAACCTATGCCAAGAAAAGCTGCTGTTTCGAGAAAGACAAAAGAGACAAATATAAAACTCACATTAAACCTCGATGGGAAAGGCGCCTATAGCATAAAGACAACCATTCCCTTTGTCGACCATATGCTTAGTCTCATGTCCAAGCACGGACACCTGGACCTGAACATCCAGGCACAGGGAGACACAGACGTTGATTATCATCACCTTGTGGAAGACCTTGGTATTGTACTGGGTGAGGCAATAAAAAAGGCCCTCGGTGAAAAACTCAGGATCAGGCGTTACGGAGAGGCTATGACCCCAATGGATGAGTCCCTGGCACAGGTTATCATTGACCTGAGCGGCAGGCCCTATCTTGTGTATAAGGTAAAATTCCCGACAGGGAATTCTCAGATCCAGAATATCCCTGTATCCATATTTAATGATTTCTTCAGGGCGCTCTCTAACGGTTCCGGAATGAATCTTCACATCAATCTGCACTACGGGAGGGATGCTCACCACATTCTTGAGGCTATATTCAAGGGGGTTGGACGGGCGCTCAGGATGGCATCAGAGATGCATCCTCATGGCAAGGGGGTACCTTCCACCAAAGGCACACTGTAAAAAGAAATCCCAATTGTCAAATTCCAAATGACAAAACAGGCATTCCCTGAAAATTTATAATTTCGGAAGGATTTTAGATCGTAACCATAACCCATTGATATTTCTGCCAGCAAACATAAGTTTGTGTTAAAATCTAGCTTGTTTTTCTTATAATTATTCCAATGTCTAATTATAAAGGAGGTTGTGATGAGCATTAAAAGGATCGGTATTATTACAAGTGGCGGAGATTGTGGAGGGTTGAATGCGGTAATTAAAGGTGTGGCGCGCAAGGCTTATGACATGGGAATTGAGTCGGTGGTCATTCCTCATGGGTATTCAGGATTATATAACCTGATAGATATGGAAAATGTTGTGGTGCTCAATGCAGAGAGGGTGAGTAAAATTGAAGCATCCATTGCCGGTTCAGAAGCAGGCCATTCCAGGGTGAAGATCAGTAAGATAGATGATCCTGATAAGTATGAAAGAATAAAAAGGGGTTTAAAAAAGTTCAATATAGACGGACTGATCATAAGTGGTGGTGATGATACAGGCAGTGTTGTTGTAGACCTTTCCGAGCAGGGGTTCCCCTGTATTCATGTTCCCAAAACCATGGACCTGGATCTTCAGCCGTATAGTGTTGGCGGTGATTCGGCTATCAACAGGATAGCTGTTTTTACAAGAGACCTGAAGACGACAGGGATGAGTCACAACCGCATTTTGATAATGGAGGTGTTTGGCAGATACGTAGGTCATACTGCATTCAGGGGAGGCATTGGTGCTGAGGCAGACTGTATTCTCATCCCTGAAGTTCCTGTTGACTTTAATATTGTATATGAACATATGAAGAAGACTTTCTTTGCCCGTATTGAAAGAAGTGATGTGAAGGCAGGGACATATATGATTGTTGTTGCAGAGGGCCTCTCCAATGCCAGCGGAGAAATGCTGTATGACGAATCAGCAGGGGTTGATGCTTTTGGACATAAAAAACTTGCAGGCGCAGGGAAATATGTAAGACAGCAACTGGAGAAGAGGCTGAAAGACGATCCTGAAGTTCTGGAATTTATGAAGAGAACGGATATGTATGTGCCCGGCATATACAATATACCTGAAGCAAGAGAGGTCACCCCGGGGCATCTCGTGAGATCTGGACATTCATCAGCCTATGATGTTAATTTTGGATACAAGGCAGGGGCCGGAGCGGTCATTCTCCTCTCTGAGGGGAAAATCGGCAATACTGTTACCGGCGTTAAGGGACATGAGATATTGTATATGTCTACAGCAGCTGCAATTCAGAGACGGGAAGTGAACATTGAGGAGTTGTCATTATTTGAGAGTCTGGGAACCTGCTTTGGCCGCACACCAGTAGATTTTAAGCCTGTACTGCGTGAAGAACATAGATTAATTGACAGGGCGATGTAATAAAAGTAAAAAATTAAAGATCAAAACGTAAAAATACGGAATATGATTTTATCATAATAGCTGTTAATTCCATAATTTTGATTTTTACTTTTTAATAGTTGCTTCTTTTTCATACAAGATACTTAAACTTTTTCTTAAACTCAGCCGCGGTCATGTTAGCGGCTTTTGCCATCCTGGTGATAGCAGGAGGATTGAAGTCCTTCTTTTCCAGCCTGATCATATACTGCCTTCCAACGATATAGGGATCAGCATTAACATTGACATATCTGATCCGGGTTCGCTGCGTTGACGGGTCAATTATATTTCTCAATGGAATTGGTTTCAACCTGCCCTCGAAAAAACTTATCAATGCGCCGGACTTTCCCTTCAGGAGATGTTTCACGGCACTGTATCCAAGATTTCTCGTATATTCAGCATCAAAGGGAATGGGGTTTGCAGCCCTTAATTCATATCCGATGGTCTTGTGAACGATTTTTACATTCAGTCCCCGGGAGATCAGTTCGTTGTGAACTACATTCTGCATAATCCTTCCGAGCTGAATTTCAGATAATCTCAGAAGTCCCCTCTCATCGTTTTCAAGCATTTCATACCGGGCAAGTTCATTGATGTCCATCTTGCCTGAGAGACCTTCAGCAAGGAGGGCAACGCCGTACGTGTATCCCTGTGACAGCCGCTTAATAATTGAGCTCTCAAGTATGTCAGCCACTTTGGAAAACTTTAATTTTTTTTCCCTGAATTCTTCCGGAATCAGCGTCAGCGTTGCTCCTGCAGCTTTCCCAATGCCGAGCGTAAGGTGACCGGTATGACGTCCCATGGTTGTTATAAAATACCATCTGCCTGTGGTGCGTGCATCTTCAATTATATTTTCAACGATCTCGGTTCCCCAGTGACGGGCAGACTCAAACCCAAAGGTAGGTGCCCCGCCGGGCAGGGGCAGATCATTATCAATGGTCTTGGGGACATGCACAATGGATATCGCACCCTTTGTCCTTTTTTCAATTTCTCTTGCAACATAGGATGTGCCATCGCCGCCGATAGTGATGAGATATTTTATTTTTAATTTCTTCAGGGCTTTTATCATGGCAGTGAAGGCTTTTTTCGGATCATCAGGAAAATCCCTTGAGATCCTCAAGATAGAACCTCCCTTCCTGTGTACAGGCCATGCATTGTTATGGGTCAGTTTAATGACGTTGCTTGTATCTCCGCGGAAGAGCCACTTAAATCCATCCATGATGCCGACAACTTCCATTCCTCTATTAACTGCTTCTACTGTTGCCGCACTTATGACACCATTAATACCCGGAGCAGGTCCGCCTCCTACGACAATTGCCAGTCTTTTGCTCATGATGTATCCTTTGATTACGGTGTTTATTAAGTTGAAATTTTAAGTGATTATAAATTATTTGGCAAGAAGTTACTCACGGTTATGAATAAACAGGGGTACCATGTACGCTGACAGTCAAAAAGGGCGAGAAATGATCGCTTTTCATTTCTTATGCTGACGGCTTAACGCTAACAGCTTTTTTTGCTTAACATTACGCCTTCTCTGCAGAACCTAATACATTTATATTTTTATGTTTATAGAGCTCTTTAAGAGCGTCCCTTGCAGGGCCGAGGTATTTTCTTGGGTCGAATTCAGCAGGCTTTTCTACAAATACTTTTCTAACAGCTGCAGTCATTGCCAGCCTTCCGTCAGAATCGATATTAATTTTACAAACAGCTGACTGTGCTGCCCGTCTGAGCTGGTCTTCGGGAATACCGATCGCATCCTTCAATGCACCACCATGATCATTGATAATCTTTACAATGTCCTGTGGAACGGATGATGAGCCATGAAGTACAATAACGAATCCCGGGAGTTTTTTCTCAATTTCGTCCAGTATATCGAATCTGAGAGGAGGTGGAACGAGAAAACCTTCTTCATTTCTCGTGCATTGATCGGGAGTAAACTTGTTCGCGCCATGTGAGGTGCCTATAGAGATGGCCAGGCTGTCTACCCCTGTTTTGTTAACAAACTCTATGACCTCTTCAGGTTTTGTGTACGTAGATTTTTCGGCAGAAACATCGTCTTCAACACCTGCGAGCTGTCCCAGTTCTCCCTCAACGGTGACATCATGCTGATGGGCATATTCAACGACCTGTCTGGTCAGCTCTATATTTTTATCAAATGAATGATGGGATCCGTCGATCATCACCGAAGAGAATCCGTTATCTACACAATCTTTACAAAGCTCAAAGGTGTCACCGTGATCAAGATGCAATGCTATCGGGATTTCATAGCCCAGTTCTTTTACGTACTCAACCGCTCCTTTTGCCATATTTCTGAGAAGGGTAGAATTTGCATATTTACGGGCCCCTGATGAGACCTGCAGGATAACAGGTGATCTGGTCTCAACACAGGCCTGCATGATTGCCTGCATCTGCTCCATATTATTAAAATTATAGGCCGGGACGGCATACTTGCCCTCCATTGCTTTTTTAAACATCTCGTTTGTGTTGACAAGCCCCAAATCCCTGTAGCTGACCATATTCTCTTTCTCCTTATGATGATGTTTTATGTATGCTGCATCAATAAATAAAAAAACCGGGAACAAATATATCATGTTACGTGATAATGGTATGTGTCCCGGATAATTAAGTTTACTTGGCTATAACTTCGTCAGATATGTTGTGTGCTGTTTTGTCACCGTTTCCACCTGAAATATGGGCGCCCTCGATGTCCTGGCCCGCAATAAACTCCTCGGTCATTTTATAAGCAATATCGTCAGGGAACTGCTTTGGCGGGTGTTTCATGAAATAAGCAGAAGGTGAATAGAGAACGCCTCCCTTGCTGCGAATAAGTGCTAGCTTGCAGCACCTGATCGCATCTATGGACACACCGGCTGAGTTAGGTGAATCCTCTACAGAAAGCCTGAGTTCAATATTCATCGGTACATCTCCAAAGAGTTTGCCTTCCATGCGGATGAAACAGAGTTTGTTGTCCTTCTGCCATGGGACATAGTCGCTGGGTCCGATATGTATGTTTTCAGGATCAAGCTTTGTGTCGAGGATCGACTGGACCGCCTCGGTCTTGGATACCTTTTTTGAGGCCAGCCTGTTTCTGTTTAACATGTTCAGAAAATCTGTGTTGCCGCCTGTATTGAGCTGATATGTTCGTTCAATCTTCACGCCCCTCTTCTTAAACAGGTCAGCAAGGGTCCTGTGTGTGATTGTTGCGCCAAGCTGTGCCTTGATATCATCACCAATGATAGGAATATTTTTCTTCTTAAATTTATCTGCCCATTCAGGGTTGCTCGCAATAAAGACGGGCATATTATTTATGAACCCTACGCCTGCTTCAAGTGCACAGTCCGCATAGAAACGTGTGGCCTCTTCTGAACCCACTGGCAGATAGTTAAGGAGCATTTCAGCACCTGATGATACCAGCTGATCTACCACCTCCTGTTTAGTCGGTTCCTTGGCATCACTTAATACAAATGTGTATTTATCCTCATACCCGCTCATATGCTCGGAAAACCCATCAAGGACTTTTCCCATACTGACGTTTACACCGGCCGCAGGCAGGTTATTGCAAAATACCGTAGTGTTGTTAGGGGATGAAAAAATTGCTTCGTTGACATCCATGCCTACTTTTCTCTTGTCAATGTCAAAGGCAGCAACGGTTTCGATGTCAAAGGGCCTGTAGCCTCCGATGTCCCAATGCATCAGACCGGTTGCGTCAGTGCTGTTCTTCGATTTGTAATACTCAATTCCCTGGAGTAATGAACTTGTACAGTTACCTATTCCAGCAATAGCTATTTTTATCTTATCCATAATTCATTACCCTCCTTCAAACAATAAAAATTCGGACCCTAGTACTATAATGTCCGTAATAATAAAAAGCAACTGAATTAATGTAATACTATAAGAGCGTTTCATTACAAATCATATCAGAAAGTGTTGATTCAATCAACTCAAAAATATCGACATATATTATATGAGATGGTGAATACTTGCAATATGTATCTCTAATGTTATAATATTTTCTGATGCCTGATGTACTTGAAGAGACGACAGCGTCTCAATACGAACTTAAAGAAAGCAGTGCCGTATCTCTCCCGGACCCGGGAAGCGATACCGGGTCAATAAACGGTGTTCACTTCAAACTCCCTGTATTCGAAGGCCCCCTTGATCTTCTCCTGCACCTGATCAGAGAGAATAAAATAGACATTTATGATATCCCCATAGTGGAGATTACCCGTCAGTATATGGTGTATATAGAACTTATGAAGGAGCTGAACCTCGAGATAGCAGGAGATTTCCTGGTGATGGCAGCCACGCTTATACACATTAAGTCCAGGACCCTCCTTCCTCCTGCTGAGGAAGAGACCGAAGAGCCGGAAGAAGATCCCCGGTCAGAACTGGTCAGGAGGCTGCTGGAGTACCAGACCTATAAGGAATCTTCGTTGAGTCTCAGAAAAAGGGAAGAGATTTGGAAAAACGTCTTTCACCGGGGGCTTCCTGACAAGAATGAGTTTGAATTTGAACCGGAACCGGTGCTTTTTGAAGCAAATGTATTTGATCTTATTTCTGCATTTCAGAAAATGCTTGAAAAGGCCCCGGAACAAAACCTTGAAATTACCCGTGAGACCCTTACCGTAGCGGATAAAATCAACCATATTGTGGAGCGCATCGAACATGTCGATGGTATACGCTTTGAAGACCTTTTTGATGCTGGCTATACAAAAGTGACACTGCTGGTGACATTTCTTGCGGTGCTTGAAGTTGTCAGACTCGGACTTGTAAAAATATACCAGGAAAGCGCATTTGGTCTTATCTGGCTCATGAATCCTGCAAAACAGGGCTCAGAGGCCCCTGCAGAGTCTGATGAGGAAATCTGACGTAGTATGTTCCTTAACACTCCAGACACATTCTAAACATGGAATCACTTTTCAAGCTTTTATTGTGCATCAATGACGAATTTCAAAGCCCCAATATCAATTCAAGCCCAAATGTCTTAATGTCAAATCATCCTTCGGATCAGCATATCATGAGTATCACATATTAATATTGTCAGTAATAAATCATGGTCGTCTGTAACGTTTAAGAGTCATATTTTATAATTTTATTTTTTTTACATTCATTTGGCATTTGAGCTTTGAAATTTGTCATTTGGCAGGACTGAGTCAATGAATGTATTTACAATAAATATAAATGCTTTTAGTGACTATCACATCTTTCTCATTAGTTAACTGCCACTGTTTATTTCGTCAATGGCTGCACTGATATTGTCTCTCACCAAGACATGTTCGTCATTGCGGGCATTTTCAAGATATGGCAGGGCGTCTCTATGGCCGATGACTCCAAGCAAATGGGCAGCATCACCTCTGATGGTGACATTTGGGTCATCCAGCAGCAACGCTATTCCCGGTATCGATGCCGGAAGGTCGTTGTTTTCCTCCTCCATGAGCGTCTCTACAAGGGCAAAGGTACCGATTCTTACTCCCATTCTTTCATCACCAAGCATGGTGCCTATATATTTATAGTACGCGGGGTCATTCTTAAACATATCAATGATATTTTCAAGATAACCATTCTCCATATAATCGGCTATCATTTTAAGCGTGGATTGTATATCCTGATCGTTCTTCATACATGTATGATGACTTGACGTGATACGCCTGCTTTTTCAGAAAGCAGGGATATAAGGAATCAGTGATTAAGTCATTAATATATTCACAGAATGACGTTGTGCCTATCTGACGACTATTCTTCCTCTGCCTTTTTCAACTTCACCAATAACCTTGTAAGGCATGTTTCCCTTTTTTGCGATCCGGTCAAATTTCTTTAATCCCTCAGGAGGCAGGGATATCAGAAGCCCGCCGGAGGTCTGGGGATCTGCAAGGGCCAGCCTGTACCCTTTAGTAATGGTCCTGGAAAAACTGGTATGTTTACTGCAATAGTCCAGATTGTTTCTGGCCCCTTTCGGGACTGCACCGGCTTCTGCGAGGTCAGTTACTTTTTTCATGAACGGTACTTTTTCACTGTCTATTATCAGGGTCACCTTTGAACTTTTTGCAATGTTCATCCCGTGGCCCAGAAGACCGAACCCTGTCACATCTGTCGCAGCCTGTGCCCCTGCTGCTACGGCAGCTTTAGATGCTGTTTTATTAAGTGTTAACATGGAATCAATAACGTCTTTCAGATACTGCTTCCCAATGTTTTTCTTTTTAACAGCAGACGTAAGAATCCCTGTTCCAAGTTTTTTTGTGAGGACAAGAACATTACCAGGCCTGGCACCTGCAACTTTCAATATCGCATCCTTTTCAACTACTCCTGATACGGAAAACCCAAATTTAAATTCATTATCTTCTATGGTATGCCCGCCAATTAAACATGCGTCAGCCTCATCAAGTTTACTTACGGCTCCCTTTAACATTCTCCGTATCGTTGATGAATCAAAATCGCATGCAGCAAACCCCAGAATGGCAAGTGCAGAGAGGGGGGTACCACCCATTGCATAGACATCACTTACCGAGTTGGCCGCACATATGGCCCCAAAGGCAAAGGGATCATCAACAATCGGAGTAATGACATCAACGGTCTCTACCATCAGGGTGTTTTTATAACGGTAGACCCCTGCATCATCACCCGGACCCACAACAACGCTGCGATTTTTGCACTTAAAGAGATCTGACAGTATTTTCGACAGGTCCGCCGGACCTAACTTCGCTGCTCAGCCGCCTGCTGTGACCTTTTCTGTTAATCTGATTTTTTTCATATTGGATTATATTACTGAATTGAATTTGGCATGTCAAAAGCATGCGCATATTTTGACTTTTGCCATATAATTACTGCATATTACATACTTATGATCGATCTTCATACACATAGTCTATTAAGTGACGGGGTGCTGCTTCCCACAGAACTGGTCCAGAGGGCCAATCATGCCGGATACAGGGCAATGGCCATTACCGATCACGTTGACAGGTCCAATATTGATTTAGCTGTGCCAAGGCTGGTTAAGGCCCTTGATGAACTTCAGGACCACACCCCTGTACAGGCAATTCCCGGAGCTGAAATAACCCATATTCCGCCGGCCCTTATTGGGATGCTGGTGAAAAAGGCACGGGAGCTCGGGGCCAGGATTGTGATAGTTCATGGTGAAACAGTTGCAGAGCCCGTCATTGCAGGAACAAACAGGGCAGCCATTGAATCTGGGGCTGATATCCTTTCACATCCGGGACTGATACGCATGGAGGACGCAGTGCTTGCGAGGGAAAAGGGCGTGGCCCTTGAGATCACAGCCAGGAAGGGGCATAGTTTGTCAAATGGTCATGTTGCTAAGGTTGCGATGGCAGCAGGGGCAACCATGGTTATTAATACAGACGCTCATGCACCTGAAGACCTTATATCACGTGAACGGGCGGTCATAATACTGAGGTCTGCAGGTATTCCGGAAGAAAATATAGAGACGATCTTTGCTAATTCACAAAAACTGGTCGATAGCGTCGGGAGGAATTAGATGCCTAAGGTAATCAAGAAAAAGCCGCCGAAGAAAAAGCCTGTGCAGGAAGATGAAGTCAAGAGCGCTGCGTATCAGGCGCTGGATGTTATAAAGGAAAAACAGAAGGTGATCATCATAGGGGTGACTGTAATTGCTGTCATCGTTATTTTATTTATTGGTCTTTCATTATATTCCACCTCCCAATATAAAAAAGCCGGCAGGCTGCAGGTCGATGCAAACAGGTATTATTATGCAAGCACAGATACAGAGACTCCTGAAGAAGAACGACTTCAGCAGGCGATAGACCTGTACCAGCAGTCGCTTGATATTAAGGCAACTCCGATGGCGCTTTTTTATCTGGGAAACACCTATGTAAAGCAGGGTGATTATGAAAATGCAAAAAAAGAATACAACAGATTCATCAATGAATTTAGCCGAGATGAGCTTATCCTGCCGCTTGTCTACCAAAAGCTTGCATCTGTTCATTTTAAACTGAATGAAAATGATCAGGCCCTGGAAGCAATTAATAAACTTGCTGTCCTCAATAACGGCATTTTCAGAGACACGGCACTGATACTTGAGGCCAGATATCATGACACCAGTGGTGATGCTGACAAGGCCCTTGCCATGTATCAGGAGATCGTTGATACCTTCCCGACTTCCCCGTGGAGCGCTGAGGCTGCTTCAAAAGTTACCGCAGCTGCTAAAGAGGATGAATCACCGGTAACTGATGAGGAAAAAGAAGGGAAGACAGAAGAGGGGACTGCAAAAAAGCCTGCAGCACCCGTAGCAGGGAACCCTTCACCTGATACACCGGAGACACAGAAAAGTGAGTAATTCAGGCTAACTGCTGTTATATTTTTTAACGGTGTTTTTCAGGTCTTCCAGTTCCTTCCAGTCATATCCTCCATATAAAACACTGAACACGGAGTTATTGGTCAGGAGAGGGTCCATCTCCTCATGTATTATTCCGCTCTCTATTAATTCGTGCCAGCACCGGGTATGAGGAATGGGAGAGAACTCGGTAAGATGGATTTTTACGTTAAGATGCTTAAGAAATGCGATACCTTCCTTCACTTCATCAAGATCCTGTCCGGGCAGGCCGTACATTAAATAAACCCCGATATGATCTTTAGTAAATCCTGCGTCTTTCAAGCTTTTTATACTTTGGAGAAACATCTCTGATGAGATCTTGCCCCCTGTATCAGCCTGCCTGTTCATATCCACTGTTTCAAGGCTTAATCTCAGGGTAGTAAACCCTGCCTGTTTTAACAGCAGGGCCAAATCATCATCTATACACCGTGCATGGACTCCATTGGGGCAGTGAAACCTGACAGCCATTCCGGAGTGTATCACTTCTCTCAGGATAATTTTAATATGTGCATCTGCATGTACAAAAAGGGCATCATCATAAAATGCGAAGTCTCTGACGCCAAGGCCGTACAGGTCAGTAATCTCCTTGAACACCTCCAGAGGATTTCTTTGCACAAACTCCGGAGAAAGAAATGACGATGCACAGTACGAGCAGCTGTATGGACAGCCCCTGCCTGTCAATAAAGGAGCAAAGGGATACTCCCTGTATAGCCCCAATGTGTGGTATGGGCTCTGAACCTTTTGTTTTATACATTCCAGACCAGCTCCCAGCATGACATTCTCAATATTGCTGTTGATGGGCCCTGTGTATATATGGTCTGCTCCGGAATGCTGCCCGGCATGTCGTTCGTATAGACTTGCATATATACCGCCAAGTATCACAGGGACATGAGGGGAGAACTCTTTTACTATCTCTATAGCTTTCAGCACGCCGGGATACCAGTATGCCATGATCGATGTGACGAATACCATGTCAAAAGGGGAGAATTGCTTTAACTGATTAGTAAATTCATCAATTGAAATGCCGTAGCGTGCATAATGTCTGGGAACGGTCCGGAGGGCTGCCGGCTTATCAACAATTTCCCTTGGGAACTTGCCTGTGCCATACCGCCTGTTTGTCCTGTATATGCCGGTACAGTCGATCATCCTAAATGCAACGTCATACTGGCTGAGATACCCAGCAACCTGGAGGAGTCCAAGCGGCCTGGACCACAGATTAACAGCAGAGAAATCATAAATCCAGGGGTTTATTAAGAGCAATGTTGAAGGCATATGTTTTATTATGTTATCACGCCTGTATTCTGTACGAACAGTCATCGTTCTATTGATGGAATGTCAGGAGATTTGATGATACATATTATTATGCTATAATCACGACATAACCTTATATTTTAATATGCCTGAAGAGGGGGTAGTGCCATGAAAAAATATTCATTTTGCCTGCTGACCATGATCCTGTTCATGATATATGCTGTGTCTCTCCATGCTGCAGCTGCATTGCAGGCAACGGCAGAAAAAAACGCTCCTTTATTTTCCATTTCCCGGATGCTCATTGCCGGCAGCATAGAGAACAGAGAACCTGTAGGCGCTGTGAGTGCGTACTCTGCATCCACCGAAAAGGTCTACTGCTTTTTGGAGGCAGCAGATATCAGGGAGAACACCGAGGTCAGTTTTGTCTGGTATTACGAAAATAAAAGGATGGCAATAGTTAGTCTGCCGCTTAATAAGGGCCTCAAATGGCGCACGTACTCCAGCAAGAGACTGGGGGGATTAACAGGGGAATGGAAGGTAGAGCTACATGACGCCAATGGCAACGTGGCCTACGAAGTGGGTTTTACCGTCGAATAACATCGTACAGGACTAACGCCAGGGCAGCACGAACGTCAATACTGCTACCATCCATGTTTCCATGGCATGTATTATTGCTGTTGCAGATCATACTTGTTAAAATTTACGTAATAGCTTAACGGTAATCATTCATTGCACTGCACACAAAATTGTATCTATATCATGAAAGGAAAATACTATGGCTGATCAAACGTTGAAAAACCTGAAAGAGGCATTTGCAGGAGAATCACAGGCTAACCGGAGATATGTTGCCTTTGCACAGAAGGCCGAAGAGGAAGGGTTTAAGAACCTTGCCCGTTTGTTCAGGGCAATAGCGGAATCCGAGACGATTCATGCCATTAATCATCTAAAAAGCATGAGCGGGATAAAGTCTTCCATCGAAAATGTAGAGAACGCTTTTAAAGGTGAAACAGATGAATGCACAAGCATGTACCCCATGTTTATTGACCAGGCCAAACGCGATGCAAACAATGATGCCTTTAAATCATTTTTCTGGGCAAATGAGGCGGAGAAGGTGCATGCAGATTTTTATGAAAAGGCCATGGATGCCCTCAAAAAGGGAGAGGATGTTCTGGTAGATGACATCCATGTCTGCTCTGTGTGCGGCAACACGGTAGAGGGAGCCCTTCCGGACAGATGCCCGGTCTGCGGTGAAGGGAAAGAGAAATATGAAAAGGTCAGCTGATAATTTGCAGGCAGGTGAAATAGTATGAGCCAGGGACCGCCTGCAATATGTAAGGTCTGGGACCGGATCAGGGAACGGGACAGGATCGGTGTATGGGGGTTTGGAAATGTGTCCACCGATGTTGTGCAGTCTCTGGTAGAACAGGGGATTGGTAAGGAGATTGTCTTTTATGGACGCCCAAAGGGTGATTATCCCAATCGTGCCGGTGCCTGGGTCGACGACCTGAAGGCAAATACCATGAGAAGCCCCCGCATCCTGGGAACGAACCGGGTTGAGGACATGGCCGGGCTTGATGTCATATTCATTGGTGTCGGGGTCCCGAGAAAAGAAGGGCAGAGCCGAAGTGATCTCCTTGAAATAAATGTAGATGTTATCGCGCGTACCTCCGAGGAAATCCGCAAACTGTACGAAAGCTGTTCTGCCACGGATTTCCCCATATTGGTTTATATGGGCAATCCTGTAACAGCAATGACCTGGGTCGGTTACAAAGTTACCGGCTTTCCCCGTTCCCATGTTATGGGACAGGCTGGCAACCTTGATTCCCGGAGAATCTGCAGCGCGATTTCAGAATTGTTCGGGTTGTCCGGACATGATATGCGCGGGATTGTATTCGGTGATCATGGGGATTCAATGGTAGCAAGCCCCCGGTTTTTTTCAGTAGGAGGTATCCCGCTTGATGAGTTTGCCCGCATGCAGAATATGGAAGCAGACAAGATTACCGACGTTATCAATACAGCAAAAAAGGGAGGCACCCATTTTGTCAATGAGACAGGCCGGAGCGCCTCAGCCGGCCCTGCACGGGCAGCATGTGAAATGCTCCGCTGTATTGTGCGGGGACAGCCTGAGGTCCAGCCCGTCGTTGCGATTATTGAAAATGAATACGGCCTTCTTAAGCCAGGGGACGGGCTGGATTCAATGAGTTTTGGCGTACCGGCAAAGATCGGACGCAATGGCGTTGAAGATATTTATGAGCTGCCGGTTGATGATTTACAGGAGCAGATGCATGAATCAGCAGCGCATATCAAGGAAGATATTAAGATTGCTGCTGCTGTGCTTAAGGAAAAATATTCTATTGGGTAATGAGAGTCTGTGTATAAAGTCACCCTTTAGGCCGTCATTCCCGCAGTTTGTTGAGCGGGAATCCAGTCTTTTCAATAGGTTCTGGATGCCCGATTAAAGACCCCTGCTTACTGACTGCTGGGGCAGGCTTCGGGCATGACAAATCCCCAGAAAACCAGTTTATACACTGACCTTGATTACGGAGGACCAGCTAATCATGAGCAAAAACCATGAGAGGATCCACACTGACGAAAATAAGCTATGTCATTTCTGCGTAAGTGAGCTTGAGAGCATATATGCTGAACTGAAGTTAACAGAGGCAGAACTTGAGATTCTCAGCATGCCCCGGCATATTTTTACCGTTCATTTCCCGGTGCAACTCGCCAATGGTTCAACAAAGATGTTTGTCGGCCACAGGGTGCGGTTCAATGATGCACGAGGGCCTTCAAAGGGCGGGATCAGGTTTCACCCTGCACTTACTGTGGAGCATGTCAGTGACCTTGCCTTTCTTATGTCTCTCAAGTGTGCGGTTATTAATATCCCTTTTGGAGGGGCCAAGGGAGGAGTGGTGGTGAATCCCAAGGAATTAACCAGGGGAGAACTTGAACTTTTAACCAGGGCATATGTTCGGGAGATAGCTGATTTCATAGGCCCTTTCAAGGACATTCCTGCACCGGACGTCTATACTGATGAAAAAGTCATGGTATGGATTCTGGATGAATATGAACATCTGAAGCGTGAACATGTTCCGGCAGTGGTAACCGGTAAACCAGTGGAACTGGGGGGAATAAAGGCGCGTAACTATTCAACTTCATTGGGCGGCATATATGTACTGGAAAAGGCCATGAACATAATGGGTTTGAACACATCTGATGTCCGTGTTGCGGTCCAGGGATTTGGGAATGTAGGGGAAAATGCGGCCCGTATTCTCCATGATATGGGATGTAAAGTTATTGCTGTCAGTGACTCAAGGGGAGGGATAATTGACCAGGACGGGCTGAACATCCCTGAACTGAGAAACTATAAAAAAACAGAGGGAAGGGTTGATGGGTTTCCCGGGTCTGAGAGTATCTCCAATGATGACCTGCTGATTTCTGACTGTGATATCCTTGTCCCTGCTGCCTTATCTAACCAGATCGATGGAAGCAATGCCAGGAAGATTAAGGCAAACATTGTGCTTGAGCTTGCCAATGCTCCGACTGACACAGAAGCTGATATTATATTGTTTGACAGGTCGGTCATGGTCATTCCTGATGTTCTGGCCAATGCAGGGGGGGTAGCCGGGAGTTATCTTGAGTGGATCCAGAATCTGAACAATGACTACTGGGAGCATGAAAGGGTGTTGGATAAGCTGAAGAGTATTATGATCTCTGCATTTGATGAAGTATATGCCATATGTATGGAAGAAACGACCCCGATGCGAAAGGCAGCTTATAAAATTGCAATCAAAAGAATCCTTTCTGCTGAACGACTCAGGGGTAATCTCTAAATTTCAAATCCTCGCATATTGAGTCCGAAATATAGATAAAGGTAAACAAAAAAGCAGAGTCACTGCTGACCCTGCTTTTATCTTAAGGAAATTATAATTTCAGGCTATTTTCTTTTTTGGCCTTTTGCGTGCCTTAAGATCTGAAATGTCTGACCTGTGTTTAATCTGGGTCAATACATTAGTTACACCCTGACAAAACTGCTCAATATCCGTGTCTGTCAGATTCTTGCTCTTTGTCCTCCTCGATTTGGTCATAATGTCCCTCCCGTTTGGTATTTTCACTTATATTATAACAGGTTGAAGTGAAGAAAACATGAAGAACCTGCAAAAAAGCTATAATTCAGGGGGTTATGTGAACTGGGTAATAATGACTAGTATTATGCACATATGATAATTACTCATTGACCTTTGCATTGCGGTTCTGGAAATATGCGTCGCGGACAGCAGTGTAAGGATCAATCGCTGCCTCTTTGAGGATTTCATAATCATGGACATTAAATGAAAACCCGTTCATATGCTCATATGCATAAATTCCCAGAGAAAGTTCCTGCGGTTCTATGTATCCAATTGGATACAGAAACAGATCACCAAGCAGGCCAAAAGAATCCCGGATTGATGACGGACCCAGAAAGGGAAGGACAAAATAAGGACCGTGTCCCAGATGGTACGTTCCCAATGTTTGACCGAAATCTTCGTCTTTACTTTCCAGTCCATACCCATCTTTTGCAACGTCAAGGAAACCAACCACTCCCAGCGTTGAATTAATGCCGAACCTGAGCAGCTCTGTTCCGGCTGATTTAAATTTAAACTGCAGTAAACTGTTTACAAAGCGGATCGGCATGGAAATGTTAAGGAAGAAATTGTTTATGACGGCCCTGACATCCTTATGTATGATCTTTGCATAGCCTTTTGTGACCGGCTGTGCCACAAGGAAGTAAAACCGGTCATTAAATGCAAACATTGCCCTGTTCCATCCATGCAGCGGGTCATTGATCATGGGAGCAGTCTCTTCATCATCTTCAAGAAAGAAGAGTTCATCATCGGTCATGTTCTCTTCAGCTGGTTCTTTTTCCTGTTGCTCCGGAATGTTCTGTACAGTCTTATCATGTATCTGACGGGATTGATCTTCCGTCAATGCAGGGGATGCTGATTGTCCGGTATGGGCACATCCTGTAATGCCCGGGAGCAGTATGATGAATAAACATACATAGAGTTTTATGAGGTGGTTAGGGATATGTGACAATTATATTCCTTCCTGCCTATATTTCTCCGACCTTTTTTCTCATGGTCTGCAGCAGTTCATCAGGTGTCTGTGTGGCAAGTATCTCCCTGAATTGGGTCCTGTAATTTTTTATAAGGCTGACACCTTCAATAATAACGTCATACACCCTCCATTGGTCATTCTGCCGGAGCATTCTGTAATGCATGGGGATCTCAATATTGCCACTCACAATATGGCTCTGTACCTCAACCCTTGTTTTGGAGAGAGACCGTTCTTTAATAAAAACCGCCTTTTCATCGGTGTAATCAAGGATTTTACTAATGTAAGCATTCTCAAGCATTGATCGCAACAGTCTGGTAAACTCCTTTTGCTGGTCCTTAGTCAGCTTTTTCCAGTTTTTCCCCAGTGTTGCCTTGGACATTGACGTAAAATCAAACATCCTGCCCGCAATCTTTTTTATTTCATCTTTTTTTGCACTATCAGACCGGTCCGGCGTATCAGAGGAAGTGTTCAATACACCCATGACTTCGTCCACATGGGCCTTGACCGTGTCAGTTGCGTCTCCTGCATATGTTCTCAACGGCACTACCAGTATCAATAATATGATCACTCCAACGTATTTAAGCTT
This sequence comes from Thermodesulfovibrionia bacterium, assembly GCA_947258735.1. The sequence continues at coordinate 25,181 of CAMYJJ010000002.1, forward strand.
CATTTATTCTCCTTTACAATCCGATAATTCGGTAATGGCCAGCGTATGTCATGCTGATTTTATTTCAGCATCTCTTACCAGTCATTTGCGTAGATATCTTTTAGATCCTGAAACACGCCAGCCTGTCAGCAGACAGGTTCAGGATGACACCTTTCGGCCGGCCTGTCTGGCGGAAAATTATTTCTCCTCAACATCCCCGAAGGCATACTTGCCTATCATCTCCTGCAGATCTATCGGGGCTTCAGTTTCGATAATGCTCTCTCCATCAGTCAATGTCTCATCAGCTCCTCCGGGATCTATCTGAACATATCTGTCCCCTATCAATCCGGAAGTCTTGACCGATGCGATTGCATCACCGTAAATTTTAACATCTTTTTGTATCTTCAGCTCAACAACCGCGACCTGTGCATCCTGGTCCATTGAGAGCTTGCCTACCCGGCCTATTTCTATACCAAACATCTCAACCGGGTTGCCTGACCTGAGCCCTGCAACAGAGGTAAACCGGGTGTACAGTGAATATGAGTCGCTGCTGATGAATGAGAGGTTGCCCAGTTTGACCGTGATATATCCCAGGCACAATATACCGATGACCACAAATATGCCGACGGTTGTTTCCATTTTATACTTTTTCACTATGCACTTCCCTCCTGGTTTCACACCGATACTGTGCTATTACATTTTCAACTGCTTTTGCCCTGATTATAATCTTATCGATATCTTCATCGGACCTGCTCTCTGTTACCCCTGCAAACACATTAATACCAAAACTGCACACCTCGCTTTTCTCTTCACTTTTCTCCTCATCGGTCCTGCTCTGGCCGTCGCAGACCAGGACCGTCTTTAATCCCATGGCAAAGTCGTCCAGCATTGTTTGAGCTTCTTCCATTTCCGTATAGGGAAGGATCGTTAATATCTGGTCCCTGCTCTGCCTGGCTGAAAATCCTCCCTGGCCGTCCATGTGTGTATTGATATATTCACCAAGCGTCCTGAGACTCTGGTATGCCAGTTCACTGCCCAGGATCTGACACAGCAGCTCGAGCTCGAGTCTGAACAGAATTGCGGTAAAGGTCTTTTTCTTGTTCCTGCGCCTCATTATTGAATCATAGCGCATGCGGAAGGCCTGTTTTGAGAGCAATCCGGTCAACTCGTCATGAAACCCTTCCAGACTGTGGAGAAATTCATCTATCATCGGATGTTCCAGTGCGATTGATTCCTCATATGTCCCCTGGAAAGCGACCTTTCCTTCCCACAGAAGAAGGATTCTGTCAGAAATAAAAAAAATATCCGGTATATCATGACTTATAAGCAATGCGGTAAAGCCGAACTTCTTTCTGTACTGGGCTATCATGGTGAGAATTGAGTTCCGCCGTATCGGGTCCTGCCCTGTTGTTGGTTCATCAAAAAGAACGATCTCGGGATTTGTCACAAGGGCACGTGCAAGGGCCACTCTCTTCTGCATACCGCCGGACAATTCAGACGGATACCGGTGCACAACATCAGCGAGTTCCATCTGCTCAATCCTGTCCATAACCTGTAGTTTGATCTCCTTATGTTTCAGGTGCGTTGTCTGCTGAAGGGGCAATGCTATATTTTCAAACACGGTCATGGAGTCAAAAAGAGCATTGTGCTGAAACATGTAGCTTATTCTGCTTTTGTAATCCTCAAGCTCTTTTTTCTTCATTTCTTCTATTGGCCTGCCTTCAAATAAAACACTCCCGGCATCCGGTGACAGGAGACCGATGATATGCTTCAGCAGTACGCTTTTGCCTGTTCCGCTTTTTCCTATTAACGTGGATATCTGGCCCCTGTATATATTCAGGTCAATCCCGTCAAGAATTGTCCGGTCGCCAAAGCTTTTTGTGATGCCTCGAAATTCGATTAACGGTGTTTCCATATGAGCTCTATATATAAAATGAAGTTACAATATAGTCTGATATAAGGATGAGTACACATGAGAGTACCACAGCTGATGTTGTTGATATGCTCACGCTGCGGGCACCAGAGCTGTCCTCCCGCATATGAGTGAAATATCCCTGATAACAGCAGATCGTTGAAACAATGGCTCCGAATATAAGGGACTTCACAATACCGCCAGTTATGTCAGACATTACAAGACTGGACTGGATCCTGTGAAAATACGCACCAGAGTTAACACCGAGAAGCAGCACCCCTGTCACATAGCCGCCGAGCAGACCGATCAGATTAAAAAATGCGGTCAACAGTGGAAAACTAATTATGGAAGCAGCTATTCTGGGACTGACAAGATAGCGGAGCGGATTAATTCTCATCGTTTGCAATGCATCGATCTGTTCAGTAATGCGCTGAATACCTATCTCTGCAGTCATTGAAGAGCCTGCCCTTGCCGTCACCATAATGGCGGTCAGTACAGGCCCCAGTTCCCTGAACAATGATAACGCGAGCACTGACCCCAGTACCCCTTCGGAGCCAAATTGAACCATGGCATAATACAGCTGAAGTCCGAGGACCATACCGGTGAACAGACCAACGAGCATTACGATATTGGATGATGTGGCCCCTATATGATACACCTGCCGCAGGACTTCCCTCATCTGCCTTGGTTTGAAAATCATAATAAAAGATTTGCAGAAAAAAATTGTGGCCGCACCAAGGCTGTTAATGGTAATGAGTGCCTGTCTGCCCATGAAATGAAACGGTGAAAGCAGAATAAAGTTTTGACCTGTTGTTTGCATAATTTTTTTGTGAATAATGTCTTATTCAGGTTATCACATAAATTAAAAATTATTCTTTTTTCGGATTATATTCACACCCCACGAGGCCGCAATAGTTACCTACATATTCTGCTGCAGGCCTGTATAAAGAAGGTTTTTCCTGTGCAAGTCCAAACCGTTCCTCTATGATGTGGGCGCACCATCCTGCTATTCTTGAAACGGCAAAAAGCGGAGTAAACAGGTCATGGGGGAATCCCATCATTTTATAGACAGTCCCGCTGTAGAAATCTATGTTTGGTTTGATCGTATCTTTCCCTTTTTCCGAGAGGACCTTTACGGCTATATCTTCTACAGAAGCAGATAATTCATAAAATGCAGATTGACCTGTCTTTGCACTGAGCTTTTCGAGCAGCTCCTTAATGACCGTTGCCCTGGGATCATATGTCTTATATACAGCATGCCCCATGCCGTATATCTTCTCTTTATTCGATAATTTGTTTTTAATCCAGGATTCAATATCAGGTACATTCTTCAGCTCATCCATCATGTTCATGGCCTTTTCATTTGCCCCGCCATGCAATGGTCCGGACAATGCAGACAGCCCTGCCAGGACCCCGGCATACATGTCTGCCTGTGTTGATGCAACCTCCCTGCATGCAAACGTTGATGCATTGAATGTATGGTCAGCATGCAGTATAAGACAGATGTCAAGTACCCTTGCGACTTCCGGATCAGGCTTTTCCCCGGTCATCATGTAAAGAATATTTTCAGCATGGGACATGTTTTGTGAATAAGGAACGTGTTCTTTGCCATTGCGGATGCGGTCCCATGCTGTCATTGAAACTGCCATTGCCGCTATAAGCACAGCCGCTTTATCCTCATACGAATCCAGACGGTCGCTATTTATATCATCTTCAAACGCTGCAATTGAGATAGAAGCTGACAGGGCCCGCATTGGATTTGAATCTGCCGGCCAGAGCTTCATTGACTTCATAAGATATTCAGGAGCGGCAGCAGCAGCTATCCTGCCTTTAAAGCCACTCAATTCAGAGGAGGTTGGAAGCTCACCTTTAATCAGCAGGTATGCAATTTCCTCAAATGTGGAATTTGCTACAAGGTCTTCAATGCGGTACCCCCGGTAAATGAGCACTCCCTTTGCACCATCGATAAAGCTGATTTTTGTATCCGCCACGGTTACGCCCCGCAGACCGGTATTTTTTATGACTGATTCTTCTGCCATATTATCCTCCCATTCTTTTCTGTTATAGACAAAAAACGAACGTCGTTCGCCGTCATTTTTTAACGTACAAGGTTAATCAAACTTCCCGCAAGCACCATTTCTACCTGTCTGGCACTCATGGTATGCTCTGTTTCATAACGTTCACTTCTGGTCTTATTGAAAACACTGAGACTGTAACCGGTATGAATTATATTTCTGACATCTTCCATGGAAAGAACGTCTCCCTGTTCGATTTTGTCCCAGTCTTTGGGATCTGAAAAAATCAGGGGCAATATCCCGAAGTTGCAGAGGTTCTGCCAGTGAATACGTGCAAAGCTCTTTGCAATGACCGCTTTCACTCCAAGATATCTTGGGCCGATTGCCGCATGCTCCCTGCTTGAGCCCTGTCCATAATTGATCCCTCCCACAATAAAGGAACCGCTTTGCTGATATTGTAAAGACCGCTCGTAATATGTTTCATCTATACGCTGAAATGTAAATTTGCTGATCTCCGGGATATTACTCCTGAACGGAAGTACCTTTGTGCCTGCCGGCATGATACCATCAGTTGAAATATCATCCCCGACCTTAAGCAGAACAGGGCCTTCTAACCTCTCGGGCAATGCAGACAGTTCAGGAAGAGGCTTTATATTGGGTCCTTTCTTGATCTGAACATCTTCACCATCAGGCGCAGGAGGGATCAGCATCTCCTTATGCACCGTCGCATGTTCAGGTTCTTTGATCTTTAGATATGGTACACCCAGTGTGCGGGGGTCAGTTATCACACCTGTTAAGGCAGATGCTGCAGCTGTTTCCGGGCTGCAGAGGTACACCTGGTCATTATTGGTACCAGACCTCCCCGGAAAATTCCTTGGAACAGTCCTGAGACTGATCTTCTCTGTCGCCGGTGCCTGTCCCATGCCGATACATCCATTGCACCCTGCCTGATGGATCCGAGCCCCCGCATGGATCAGTTTTTTTAGATAACCGTCTGATGTGAGATTCTCAAGAACCTGTCTTGATGCAGGATTAATATCCAGTGACACGTGATCATGAAGCACTTTTTCACCTACAATGTCTGCAACAACGGCAAGGTCCCGATACCCCGGGTTTGCAGATGACCCTATATACGATTGATAAATCTCCCTTCCGGCAACGTCCGTAACAGCTACAACATTTCCAGGGCTGCCGGGCAGGGCAATTAACGGCTCAATCGATGAAAGGTCAATTGTTTCATGTATATCGTATGCAGCATCCTGATCAGCAATAATTTCATTAAAGGCATCTCCTCTTCCATGCATCTCAAGAAACGTTTTTACTGCACTGTCTGAAGGAAAGACCGATGTCGTTGCACCAAGTTCAGCACCCATATTTGCTATTACGAGTCTATCCATAGCGGTCAGGCAGTCAAGGCCCGGACCGTAATATTCAATTATTTTACCCGTACCTCCTGAAACCCCATGTCGTCTCAGCATCTCGAGAATTACATCTTTAGCACTGACCCATTCAGGCAGTTTTCCGGTCAGTCTGACCCCCATGATTTCAGGCATGCGGATGAAGAGAGCTTCCCCTGCCATGGCCATTGCCACTTCCAGGCCTCCTGCACCCATGGCCAGCATACCCAGTGAACCTGCAGAGCAGGTGTGGCTGTCCGAACCAAGCAGGGTCTTTCCCGGTACTCCCAGATTCTCCATATGCACAGGATGGCTGACTCCATTGCCCGGTCTGCTGTACCAGACGCCGAATTTCCTGCAGGCGCTTGCGAGAAACAGGTGATCGTCCGGATTTTTATGATCCATTTGCAGAAGGTTGTGGTCTACATACTGTGCTGAAACTTCTGTTCTGACGCGGGGGATATTCATCGCCTCGAATTCCAGCATGACAAGGGTACCTGTGGCATCCTGGGTCAGGGTCTGGTCTATCCTGAGACCGATCTCTTCACCGGTCTGCATTTTACCGCTGATAAGGTGGGACTCAATCAATTTTTGAGTGACATTTTTCCCCATTCATCTTCCCTCATATGATTAGAATATGACGCGGATATTTGTATCAATTATATACTATATTATTCAAATTCAATTATGATTTATATCATTTTTATATAACTGGACAAGGAACAGAATAACCTATATAGTTATATTAATTACAAACTCGGACAGCATAATATGTAATATCAAAGGGATAGTAGAGAATTATAATGAAAACATCTGATCTTATAGTCAAAGCACTGGAAAATGAAGGGGTCAAATATATATTTGGCATTCCGGGTGAAGAGAATCTTGACCTTCTGAATTCACTTAAAAACTCAAGTATAAACCTGATTCTTACCCGCCATGAACAGGGTGCCGGATTTATGGCAGCTACTTTCGGCCGTTTGACCGGACTGCCCGGAGTATGTCTTGCTACATTAGGCCCGGGGGCAACGAACCTTGTTACTCCTGCCGCCTATGCGCAGCTGGGCGGTATGCCTATGATCATGATCACCGGTCAAAAGCCGATCACCAAGAGCAAACAGGGCCGCTTTCAAATAGTAAATGTTGTTGAAATGATGCATCCCCTGACAAAACTGTCGAAACAGGTGGTACATAGCCATACTGTCACCTCTCTGATCAGGGAGGCCTTCAGGCTCGCTGTAGAAGAAAGGCCCGGAGCGATACATATTGAATTACCTGAAGACATTGCAGGTGCAGATACCGACGCACAGCTCTTTCATAAAACAAATTACCAGAGGCCTATTGCTAACAGCCAGTCCATCAAAGATGCTGTCACAGGAATTCATAGAGCAAAATCACCGATGATACTGTTAGGTGCCGGGGCCAACAGAAAGAGCACCCGTGATGCGGTAAGAAATCTGATCGAAAAGACAGGCATCCCTTTTTTTACGACACAGCTTGGAAAAGGGGTGGTTGATGAGCGCTCTCCCCTGTGCCTCGGGACTGCTGCTCTCTCTGCAAATGACTGTGTTCACTCAGCCATAGATTCATCTGACCTTATTATAAATATCGGTCACGATATTATTGAAAAACCGCCGTTTTTCATGAGCCGGGGCGGATTTGAAGTGATTTCAATTAACTTCTTTGCAGCGCATGTGGATGATGTATATTTCCCTCAGCTTGAGATTGTGGGAGATATATCAGAAAGTGTTACTCAACTCGCACAGAAAATAGAAAAACGGTCAAACTGGGATTTTGAGTTCATCATGAAGATCAAAAAAGGGATGGATATAGGCATAGAAGAAGGTGAAAGAGACAGCAGCTTCCCCTTACAGCCTCCCAAGCTGGTCAGCATTGTCAGAGAGGTCATGCCTTCTGACGGCATTATATCTCTTGATAACGGGCTCTACAAAATATGGTTTGCCCGGAACTACACGGCCCATGAACCCAATACGATATTGCTGGACAATTCCCTTGCATCAATGGGGGCCGGGCTTTCCGCAGCCATGGCATCAAAGATGGTATACCCTGACAGAAAGGTAATGGCCATCTGCGGTGACGGCGGGTTTATGATGAATTCCCAGGAGCTGGAAACCGCTGTGAGGCTGAACCTGGACCTGATCGTTTTAATATTGAATGACAGCGCTTATGGAATGATCAAATGGAAACAGCAGGACATGGGTTTTGATGATTTCGGGCTTGATTTTAAAAACCCTGACTTTGTTAAATACGCTGAAAGCTACGGAGCAAGCGGTCATCGTGTGGAAAAAATCGATGACCTTGCAAGCATGATCAGGCAGAGCTTTGAGTTGCCCGGAGTACATTTAATAGATGTGCCCGTTGATTACTCCCATAATGATGAGTTGTTATATAAATGTATGACAGGAATTTAAGAATAGTGTTAACTGCAAGGTGCAAAGGCACAGAGGCACAAAGTATAACGATATATACAGAAGAATATTTGACCATACAGTCACTTTGTGCCTTTGATACTATGCCCCTTTGTGCCTGAGTACTAATAAGGAGATCTGTTATGTCAGCAACCTTAAAAGTAACCGCCCCGTATGATGAACACCTCATTAAAGAACTGCCTCTGACCTCAATGGAAGAAGCGGAGGAATTTCTTCAGAATGCATATAAGCTTCATCAGGACAGATCAAAATGGCTGCCCAAGTTTGAACGCATCAAAATTCTGAAAAAATTTGGTTCACTGCTGTCAGAAAATATCGAGTCCCTTGCCAGACAGGCTGCAGAAGAAGGGGGAAAGCCCCTTGTTGATTCGATCATAGAAGTAAACAGAGCGGTGAACGGAGTTGAAGTGGCCATACAGGAATTGGGGCAGCTCAGAGGTATGGAAATTCCGATGGAGCTGAATGAAGCATCGAAAAACCATATGGCATATACAATGCTCGAGCCTGTTGGAGCAGTTGCTGCTATCAGTGCGTTTAACCATCCGGACAACCTTATTATCCATCAGGTGGTCCCTGCTGTTGCAACCGGATGTCCGGTAATTGTAAAACCTGCAGCAGCTACACCGCTATCATGTTTTTCGGTTGTTGAATTGCTCTATAAGGCAGGACTGCCTGAACAATGGTGTAAGGCGATAGTATGCGATAGAGAAGTAACAAATAAAATTGTCTCAGACAGCAGGATAAAATTTGTCACGTTCATCGGGTCTGCCAAAGTCGGATGGAAGCTTCGCAGCAGTCTTGCACCGGGTGCACATTGTGCACTTGAGCATGGAGGGGCTGCACCTGTCATAGTTGAGCCTGATGCAGATGTTGATGCAATATTACCGGGTCTGGTAAAGGGTGGTTATTATCATGCAGGCCAGGTATGCGTATCTGTACAGCGCATGTATGTCCACAAACAGATCATGTCAGCAGTGAAGGACAAAATGATTGAAATGGTGAAAAAACTGAAAGTAGGCGATCCTGTAGACAAAGAAACAGAAGTGGGCCCGCTCATCAAACCGGGGGAAGTGGACAGGGTAGATGAATGGGTGCAGGAAGCGGTCAAAGGCGGCGCTGAACTTCTCTGCGGCGGGAAGAAAATATCCAATACCTCTTATGAGCCTACACTGCTGTTGAATCCTCCCATGGGATCGAAATGCTCAACCGAAGAGATCTTTGGACCTGTGGTCTGTCTGTATGAGTATGATAATTACCTTCATGCTGTTGAAATGGCCAATAACGTGCCTTTTAATTTTCAGGCAGCCGTTTATACAGCAAACCTTGATACCGCCCTGGATTGCGTAAAACGTTTAAAGGCAAAGGCGGTCATGGTTAATGAACATACAGCATTCAGGGTTGACTGGATGCCCTTTGGCGGTGCAGAGATGTCCGGACTTGGAGTTGGGGGAATAGGATACTCCATGCGTGACATGTGCCATGAGAAACTGATGGTGATCAAGTCAGGAGTTGTGTGAACCTTTTAAATATTAAGAGGATGTCCGAGCGTCCAGAAAATACGTACTCTGTCATTCCAAACTTGTTTCGGAATCTCGTTTTTAAAGTTTGCTAATCAGAGAGAGATCCTGAATCAAGTTCAGGATGACAGTTCTCGGACAGCATAGTACATATTAAAATGATAAGAGAATGGAACGGTCATAAACCGGAAATCGATCCGACAGCCTATGTACATGAATCTGCAGAGGTGATCGGGAAGGTTGTTATTAAAAAAAATGCCTCCATATGGCCCAATGTCGTGATCAGGGGAGACATAGAGGAAATCGTTATCGGTGAAGAGACCAATATTCAGGACAATACGGTCATTCACACGGATTACGGATCACCAACAGTTCTCGGCAAGGGGATTTCTGTCGGACACTCGGTCATTCTGCATGGCTGTACCATTGAAGACAACTGTCTTATAGGAATGGGCTCAATCATACTGGACGGAGTCACTGTTGAAACAGAATGCCTGATCGGTGCAGGAGCGTTAGTCTCACCCGGCAAGACCATCCCCGGAGGATCACTTGCCGTTGGTGTACCTGCCAAAGTAAAGCGGACTCTTGAGGCTGATGAAATAGAAGACTTTAAAAGGAATAAAAAAGATTACATCAGATTGGCGGAGGCTCATAGGAAGACGTCGAAGAAACTGACTGAAGAATAACGAGCTAAAAAAGTTGGTTCCAATCGCTTGAACAGCTTGAATCGCTTGAACAGTTTAACGGCTCAAACGGCTGAAACTGCTCAAGCGGCTGGAACAGTTTAAATCGAAAGGGGACAATATAATGGGCATTAATAATTTCGAGGATCTCGAGGTATGGAGATTATCAAGAGAGCTGACCAATGAAATTTATGAAATAACCAAAGGCAAAGTGTTTTGCAGGGATTATGGATTAAGAGATCAGATAAGAAGGGCTGCTATTTCAATTATGTCAAATATATCAGAAGGATACGAAAGAGGAGGTAATCAGGAGCTTATTCATTTTCTTTCTATTGCTAAAGGATCCAGCGGTGAGGTCAGATGTCAGGTTTACATAGCGGGGGACCAGAAATACATTAACAAAGATAAATGTGACCTGCTAATTGATAAATGCAGAAAATTGTCAATTATGATTAACAACTTCATGAAATATCTAAGAAATAGTCCGTATAAAGGAGAGAAATTTAAAAAATAGGTTTCATCCGCTTGACCCGTTTGAACCGCTTGAACAGTTTAACGGCTCAAACGGCTGGAACAGCTCAAGCGGTTGGAACGGTATTTCCTATGAAATGGTGGAAACACATTTTAGCCTTTATTATAGTACCGCTTGGAACTCCAATTTCATTTGCCCTTTGGAACGGAGTTGTTTATGAACCAGGAAGCCTGAGTGGAATAACATCTGTGTTGCAATCATTTGTTATTATGACAGCTCCGGTGTCGTATATTGTTGCCCTGTTGATCGGCGTACCAACTGTTCTGATATTGTCGCGTAAGCAGTGGTTTACTTTCCCGGCTATTGTTATTGTTGGCACGCTTATAGGAACCATTATTGGTTTAATAGCAGGATTTCATATGAGTGGCTATGACATCAATGGGATGCTTGAATATTTCACGTTTGATTTTTACTCTATTTACGCCCCTGCTGCAATATCAGGGATGGTATGTGCAAGTATTTACTGGGGAATTCGCAAAGTACTGTTCCAACCGCTTGAACAGCTTGAATCGTTTGAACCGTTATAACGGCTCAAGCAGTTGAAACGGTTCAAGCTGGTGGAACGATTTATTATCGCTCAAGCGGTTGAAACCAAAATTAATCTGTAATAACTAAAAAAAAGCCGTCAGTTCTATAACATGACTGTGATGTGCGTTACATCATATCCATGGCAATACAAGTATCATATAATATTAAGTAATAGGACGTTTCTGAGCATCAGATAAACATTTTTCACAGAATGACCAACTCATTATGGTAAAGAATATTTATGTAATGAAAAGAACGAGGTATCTCCTGCTGTTTCTGTTCATTCTGTCAGGATATATTTTCTTCCAGTTTGATTGGAACGATAAACAGCTATCCAATCCTGAAGGAAATACCGGCAGGAATAATGTACAGGTACCCCGGTCCCCTGATGATCCTGCCCCACTCTTTTCCCTGCCTTTAAATCCGACCCTTTTCCAGTACCCGGAAGGGCTCAGGCCTCAGGTGGAGTTCTGGAAAAATGTTTTTACAGAGTACACTGCGGGGCAGGTGGTTATTCATGATCGCAGGCATGTGAGCATCATCTACTCAGTGATAGATTTGACAGAAAGACAACGGTATTCCGGGAAAGCCCGGAAAAAGGCAATGCGAACATACCTGAAAAAATATAAACGGATACTGCGCAAACTCAACGGACTGAAACCGGCGAACATGTCAGTATTGAATGAAGAAGAAAAATCGATTTATCGCATGATTAAGGCGATTCCCGGGGATTACCGCTTTGACAGGGCCGCATTAAATTTAAGGACACAGGATGGAATGAGAGAGAGCTTTCAACAGGCAATGGTAAATGCATCCCGCTATTTAAAAACCATGGAGCAGATTTTTACCACATATGGACTCCCTGTGGAATTGGCCCGCCTGCCCTTTCTGGAGTCCTCTTTTTATGCAAGGGCATACTCATCGGCAGGCGCTGCGGGCATCTGGCAGCTCACCCGTTCAACCGGAAAACAGTATTTAAAAATTGACCGGTATGTGGACGAACGAAGAGATCCTGTCAAATCAACAGAGGCTGCTGCCAGACTGCTATCGTCATACTACCGTCAACTTGAGTCCTGGCCTCTTGCCATCACCGCCTATAATCACGGGGCATATGGAATGAAAAATGCAGTAAGGAAGACAAAAAGCAGAGACATTGAGACAATTATCAATAAATACAAGAGCCGCTCTTTCGGTTTTTCATCCAGGAATTTTTATGCTGAATTCCTGGCCATACTGGAGATAACCGGTAACTACCGGCACTATTTCGGTGAAATTGAATTTGCTTCCCCTGATGCATATGATGAATTTATTCTGAACGATTACGTCAAAATGAAGACCCTTCTCACCTACTCTTCTTTGGACAAGAAAGTTGTAACCCGTTTGAACCCCGAATTAAATAGATCAGTTCTGGAATCACGCATTTTTTTGCCAAAACACTATCATTTAAAGGTCCCGTTAGGCACGAAAGAAAAAATCGCTCATGAATATTCTCTGATTGCAGCAACTGAGAAGAGAAAAACTATCGATATTACGAAACTGCATTATGTAAAATCAGGACAAAACCTGTCCTACATTGCAAAACTATATAACTCATCGGTTAAAGCAATCATTAAGGCAAACTCGCTAAAAGACCCGGACAGACTTTTAAAGGGCCAGGTTCTGAAAATTCCTGCTAAAGCGTAACTACTTAAAGAATTAAAAATTTCAGATTAATAGAACAACGTTCTGGTTTCAACGGTGTGAGTGATAATAAATCGTTCCAGCAGCTTGAACCGTTTCCACTGCTTGAGCTGTTATAACGGTTCAAACGATTCAAGCTGTTCAAGCGGTTGGAACGGTTATTTATTCCTCTTTTGATTGCGCAGCCTGAAGCTGTCTGCAGCTTCTGTAGGCCGGAGAGGAAATATAGAGAAAAAGAGTATACAATACTTTTACACTAATAATAGTGAAGACTGCTCCGAAAAGACTTCCGAGGAAACATCCGAAAAAAAGAATGAACAGCACGGATTCATAGGCACCCTTTGCAATGATTACACCATAAATACATCCTGATATGATGCCGACTGCAGAGCTGATACCGAATGTATAATTCAGCAGTTTCTTCCTTTTCGCAAAAATTAAATCACACTGCTCTTCTGTTATGCCGAATGGTTCAATGTCAGGTTTTTTCATAATAACTACATTACAGATTACAGATTAATAATAAAACATAAATACATTACATATTTCAGATTTTAAATTGCAAATTAATAAAAAAAATTCTGTTATAATTCTTCATCTGTAATATGTAATTAATAAAGGGGAGATGGCTACATACAATTCATTTAAAGACCTTCCTGTCTGGCAGGAAGCAAAAAAACTGGCTAAAATCATTTATAAGCGAACTGCTCAGGAAATAATAATGTAAATAACGAATCTGTCCATATTGTTTACCGCACCATACTGATTCCCAGCAGGACCTGCACTGCATACAGTACTAATATAAATATGCCAATGTTGTAATGCCTGTTTCTCCAGAGTTTTTCTGTCCCTTTGATTTTTTTCGATATAAGATAAGTAGTTATCAGAGCTGCTATGAGCAGGAGGCCGTTTATAAAATGAAGAGGGTATTTAAAAATATGGCCAACGTCAAGAAAAGTGATGAACAGTCCTGCAAAAAAGCCTGCAGAACCCAGTACAACTGCAATGGGCCCTATTGTCCGGTGCCTTTTTATTATCTGTATTGGCGGGGTCTCTGATCTTCTTATCTTTAAGCCGAGCATGCCCTGATATATTATCAATAACATAACGGTCATGTTATAGGTCCCGTGTACTATCTTTAGGTATCCAATTAACTCTTTGTTCATTTTAAACCTCCGCTCTTGTTCGAAATGAGGGTTAATGTATATTGTATCATGATCAGGGTGTGGGATTGGTATATGAGTTGCAAAAGCAGAGGAATTGGATGTTCCAGTTGTATAGCCTTCACAATCATATAGTCACCGATTTTTTTAGATTGACAAAATTCAGTTATCCAGCCCATTATTAACATGATACTTTTTTTACTGTTCAGAATTATCATTGTCATAATTAACAAAAAATGTTAAATATAGACGTATATAACAGGGATTTTATTCTTTATTTATTAATGAAAAGCGCTGATATAGAGAAAGGGGGTGTCAGAGAATACTGGTCAGAGCGCTTGAGTTGAAAATTGTGTTCAGTGATGAGATCAGTCTTTGTTTAAACGTATGTCCATACTAAGGGACAGTTAAATCCATAATAAAAGGAGGAATAGATGAATAGAGTATTATCGGTCATAGCAGTATTAACAATACTGTTTTCAGTAGTGGGCTGCACGAAAAAAGAAGAACAGGCTGCAGGAAAAGCAGCAAAGGATGTTGCTGCTAAAGCTGCGGGGGAAACTAAAAGAATAGTATTTGGCGGTGGCCCTGCCGGTGGAACATTCCAGGTCGTTGCAAATGCCATCCAGACCTATGGACCTGTAAAAGAGATGAAGGGAGTTACGGTAAAGGCACAGTCATCAGCCGGATCTGTTGAAAACCTGAGAAAAGCAAATTCAGGCAAGCACGATTTCTCAGTTGTGTATTCAGGACATACATACCTCGGCAGAAACGGTATGATGAAAAATGATGCCACCAAGTATGAAAACGTTATGGCCGTAGCATATCTGTACGGGGCTCCTGCCCAGCTCGTAGTAAAGAAGGGTTCGGGCATAAAAAGCACAAAAGACCTGGTCGGAAAAAAGGTAGGCGTCGGTAATGCCGGATCCGGAGCATTTGCCAACTGCGAGCTGTTCTTTACCCACATGGGAGTCTGGGACAAGATCGAGAGGAACGCCATGGGATATAATGATGCAGCCCAGGCCTTTGGAAACAACCAGCTGGATGCATTCTGGCTGTTCACGGCCTTCCCGAGCGGTGCGGTCATCATGGCGGCTCAGACCAATGATATTGATCTGATCAACCTTGGTAAAGACGCCGAAGACAGCGGATATTTTAAAAAATATCCCTATTTTGGAAAGCTTTCCGTCCCGGCCGGCACATACAAGGGGGTAGACTATGACACCCCGTCGTTCTTTGATTCTACCCTCTGGGTAGCAAATAAGGATGTACCGGATGAAGTAGTGTATAAACTGCTGTCAGTAATTTTTACAGATGAGGGCCTTGCCCATATGGTAGGCCAGAAAAAGACCTTCAAGGCCATGAGCGTAAAGGACGGTCTGAAGGGTATTGTTACCCCTATTCACCCCGGAGCAATGAAGTTCTGGAAAGAAAAGGGTATTATGTAATTTTTTTTCACTATCAATCCAACAATACATTACATTTTAAGGGCGGGGTCACCCCGCCCCTACATGTAAAAACGATTGAGGAAAATGTACGAAAAACTGAACAAAGCTGAAAAAATCCTGTTTGATATCTGCGCAGTTGGACTTGTCCTTTTTTACTCCTATTCAGCCGTGCTGCAGCCAGCATCCACCCAGTACCACAGAGGAATATACGTCATTGTCACCTACGTTCTTGTGTTTATGCTGTACCGGTCCAAATCACCAGTTATGCGCGTTGTTGATTATGTGCTGATGCTCCTTTCCATTATAAGCGTCGGATACTGGATACAGAACTTTGAAGTCATCAATTATCGGACAGGTGCAGAAACTCAGATTGATATGATTATGGCTGTCATTGGTGTTCTCATTGGCATTGAACTGGCCAGACGGGTTGTGGGAGGCGTTTTTGTTATTCTCGGGACCCTGCTGCTGTTATATGGTGTTTATGGCGAGTATATGCCTGAACTGATTTCACATGCCGGCGACACGTTCCCGGAACTCTGTATCAGTATTTTCTACAAGAGTGACGGTGTGTTTGGCATCATGGCCAATGTGCTGGCGACGTATGTGCTTCTCTTTGTTATTTTCGGTGCATTTCTTGAAAAGTGCGGTGCTGAGAAATTCTTTATTGATTATCCGCTGGCCGCTGTCGGCCATAAAACAGGCGGTCCCGGCAAGGTATCAGTTATTGCAAGCGGCCTGTTCGGATCCATATCAGGCAGCGCCATAGCGAACACCGTTTCCACAGGGGCATTTACCATTCCCATGATGAAAAAGGCCGGATTCAAGCCCCATGTAGCGGGGGGGATAGAGCCGGCCGCGTCCATTGGAGGGATGTTTATGCCGCCTATTATGGGTGCCGGCGGGTTTATCATGGCGGAACTCACCGGCTTGCCGTATTCAAAGATCATGCTGGTAGCCATATTCCCTGCCCTTATGTACTTTTACAGCGTCTACATGATGGTCCATTTTTATGCGAAAAAGAACAATATTGTTGGTGAGAAATCTGAACACAATGCCATGTACATTCTGAAAAATGAATGGTTCTATACACTTCCGCTTATCGTGATTACCGTATTCATGTTGACCGGGTATTCCCCCGCGTATTCAGCAATCCTTGGTATTGTTGCCTGTCTTGTGGTGAGCTGGTTCAGGAAAGAGACTCGGATTGGTCTGAAGCAATTCGTCGAAGCGTCAAGGCAGGGGACGGAAAGCAGCCTGAAAATCGGAGCTACCGTCGGAGTAATTGGTATTATCATAGGTGTTCTTACATACAGCGGACTGATGCTCACTATTGCAGACATCGTTATTGAGCTTGCAGCGGGCAAGCTGTTCCTGACAATTCTTCTGATCGCGCTCGTCTCGCTTGTCCTCGGCATGGGGGTCCCGGTAACAGCTGCGTATCTCATTACTGCTGTGGTTGCCGTCCCCGCATTACTTCACCTTGGCGTTAATGAAATTGCGGCCCAC
>CAMYJJ010000003.1 GCA_947258735.1 Thermodesulfovibrionia bacterium
TCTTGAATGTCGTTTGTCGAGCCCTGACCCCAGAGATACTTGACTCCTCGACCCCTTTTCGTTACATCAATTCCCTGAAGTCATGAATGGTAAGAAAATCATTGGTCGTCTTTGGCTCCAGTTTGGAGCTTGCATGTGCTTTGAAGAGAAGGTATTTGATCCCATATTCCCTGGCAGTTTTCATTACATCCTCTGTGTCGTCAATAAAGAGCGAGTGTTCCTTATCGAACTTGAGGCGCTTCTGGGCCTTCTGCCAGAACTCTATGTATTCCTTTGGATGGCCTACATTAAATGAACACAGAACATCATCAAAATATTCACCTATCTGGGTTTTTCGGAATTTAATCTTGACGGTTTTATAATGGGCATTTGTTAAGAGAAAGATCTTTTTTTTCTGCTTTTTCATAAGATTAAGAAAGTCTATTACATGAGGATGTACCTCGATAAGATGGCGGATCTGCTCCTTCAATGCTGGAATATCGAGCTTTAACTCCTGTGACCAGAAATCAATATCGCACCAGTTTAAAGTCTTTTCATGGGACTTATATGTTTTGTATAAATACTCTTTTGCAGTCCCGAATGACATGTCATGTTTTTCCGCATATTTCTCCGGCACAAGATGACCCCAGAAATAGTCATCAAAATACAGGTCGAGAAGAGTCCCGTCCATGTCAAGAAGAATATATTTTATGTCATGTAAAGGTATCTCTTTGATCATATTGATATTCCGATAAATTATTGCGGAGAGATATTGTAACATGTTATACCTTACTCATATACATTGTAATGAAGAAGCAAATAACAGAAAATAACGAATAGCGAATGACGAATTACGATTTACGAAGTAAAAACTAGTCATTCGTCACTCTCCGTATTCTTTCTTAATGGAGGATTCTATTTCCAATATAGCGGGCAAGCTAGTTAAGAACAAACTTAAAATGAAATTTCCAACGAGCTATCATAAGTTAAACAAAATATTCCTGAATGCCCGGGATCCGGAGATTACTGAACTGCAGGGGGAATATATCGTTGATATTCTTTCCTGGCTTCCCAGCCTTAAAAGGCTGAATCACAGAAAAATCATTAATGTCATGGAAAATACAGGGCGAGGACATAATGTCGTTATGGGCAAAACATGGGGTAGATTTTCAGTCACTGAGAACACGGAAAAGGAATCAGTATTTCATAAGGCCTTAAAGCTGAGTTATGATAATCAGGACAACTCATTCCTGATCAGGAATATCAGGGATTATATCCGCTGTATTGAAGATAACACATTGTACATTGGCAAGTTTTTTTACCGCATATTTAAACGGTCTGTATTTATAGGATATTTTTCCCTGAAAAAAATAAAATAACCATATGAAAAAAATACTGGTCACAGGCGCAAGCGGTTTTCTGGGCTGGAATATATGTAACTTCGCTCAAAAAGATTATGAAATATTCGGAACTGTTTTTTCCAATCCCCTTGAGATAAGCGGCATTAAGATAATTTCCATAGATCTGACGCACTTCAATGATCTTAAGCGGATCTTTAAGAAAATAGTCCCTGATGGCGTGATCCATACTGCAGCAGCTTCACGTCCTGAGTATTGTCAATCCTTTCCAGATGAAAGCAGGCACATTAATGTTGACGCAGCAGTAAACCTTGCAGGGCTCTGTGCGGACCTGGGGATTCCCTTTGCATTTACCTCCACAGATCTTGTCTTTGACGGACAGCATGCGCCTTATAAGGAAAGTGACCCTGTCAATCCAGTCAATATCTATGGAGAACAAAAGGCCGCAGCAGAGGAAAAAGTTCAGAACACATATCCACATGCTGCCTTATGCCGCATGCCCATGATGTTTGGTGCATCAAGTCCTTCAAATGAAACGTTTTTTCAGCAGACGGTCAAAGCATTGCAGGAGGGCAGGGAACTGACATTGTTTACCGATGAATTCAGAACGCCTGTCAGCGGACATACAGCAGCTCAGGGACTTATTATGGCTTTGCATAAAGCGCAGGGAATTCTTCACCTTGGAGGGAGGGAGCGAATTTCACGTTATGATTTTGGTAAACTCATCGCCGGGGTAATGGGTTGTTCAGGAGAAAACATAACTGCGTGTAAACAGGGAGATGTTAAATTGACAGTCCCGCGGGCGGCAGATGTATCACTGGACAGCACCAGAGCCTACTCAATGGGTTTTATGCCCCCGTCTCTTAAAGAGGAGTTGCGATCACAGTTGAAAAGTCTGTCATGATTTGTTTCTGTTGTGGACAACTAACATGCGACATCTGTCATTCTGAACTAGATTCAGAATCTCGACATAATAGAAATCTGGGAGACCCTGAAACAAAATCAGAGTGACAATAAATCTTGAAGTAACCGACAACATATAAAAATAGTGTTACATGGCTTATATGATAAAATATATATATTCTCATGCAAATCAATGTACGAGTTTTTATTGAAAGGAGACATTAACATTTAATGTCCGGAAGAAGTTATGAGGAAAAAAGAGACTATCCCCGCATCTCAATCAAGGCCGGCATTACGTACAGTATAGAGGGAGATGCTTCGACATATACAGGAATGAGCAATAACCTGAGCCACTCAGGCATTCAGTTCATCACAGAAAGGGAGCTGATGCCGGGCAAATCTATAGATTTCAGGCTTGCATCATTTGACGGCAAGGTTGATCCCCTGGAAGCAAGGGCCAGAGTTTTAAGGGTGGAACCGGCAGACAATAAGTATATGATAGCCGGGAAGATTGAAGCGTATAAATAATGTGCGGTATACTCAAAAAACGTTTACAGGCATTGTAAACGCTTTTTCTTGCTTATTCATATTTATAAAAATAGGGCAGCGCCTCATATTAATTAAATAAAAAAGTGTTACAGTACGTTGTAATCATTTATGAAGACCACGGTACATAATGTGCCCATACATTATGTTGTATGGTTATTTCACCCTTTTTATTGAACCTGTGAGAGCTGCCATTATGATTGCAGGTTTCTTGTTTCTGCGCTGTCTCCATTTGTTTATTCCCTCAACAACATAGGACAGACGATTGACTTTCACTTCTTTGAGTCCGCTCATTAATTCTTTTTTCATACGATTCCTAATCCCTCCCCCTTATAGGTATATTAACGGTTAATCATGCGCAGAACTGTAATTGTGTATTGAATCAATTTATTCATATTTGCTTTTTACATGCTTGGTGAATTCCAGGTCTTTTCTGCTCCGCTCTGCCATTTTTTCCTCCACCTCGTCCCTGTTCAGTCCCATCATGATCCTGTAGGCGTCATATTTGGTCTTGCAGAAATAAATGTCAAAAGGGTCTTTATCATCATTTGACCGGTAGATTCGTATCCCCGGGACATCATCCAGCTGTATGTATTCAGACTCTATATTGACCAGCAGCGGTTCAATATCGTATTTGTTCTGCCAGGGGATACAGGCGCCTTCCATTGTCAGGTCAGTGTCCATGATGGACCTGACTTTCTCGGTCACCCCTCCAACGGCCAGAATGATATCTCCTGTGAGAGAACCTGTTATGCCATATTTCTGATTTACCGGCTGCTGTATATAGTCTGATATGAGTCCCACGTCCATTGCGACTGAGGCGCTGTCACCTTCTACACCGCCATGTGCCTGGACATACTCGATATGCATTTCACACCCCACATATGGGGCCTCAATTTTGCGCATCAGCTGTTTTATTGATGCCCGTACATTTTGAGCTGCAGCCTTTGCTATGTCACCGATCTTTCCCGGGGCAGTAATAATATCAGATCCCCCTGTATTTATCTGGCAATGAATGGGAAGGGGCTGACCGAACATCTGGCCGCTGGCCCTTGAATTGATCACAGCCAGACCCACAACGTAGCCGATGGAGTCTGTCATTGAAGTGATATATTTCTTCAGGTCTTTTTTGTGCTCAATGATCTCCTTTGAGACAGCGCCTTCAAGGCTGAGGTGCTCTTCCAGTGCAGTCCTTATATGTTTGGGCTCTACAAATTCAGAGTTGTCTATAATGGCATCAAGCTCTGCAGTCTTGATCACCCCGTTGATGGGCCGTAAGATACAGCTCAGTTTTCCGTCCGAGCTCCGGCAGCGTAGTTCCTTAATGATTTCAGCGACGGCATTGCTCGAAAAGTCACGGACCTTTAACTCATAATCAACGGGCAGCCGCTTACCGTAAATCTGTTCGCTTCTTCGTCTGACCCCTGCGGGACCTTCCTTTTCAAGTACCTTGCCCCATGTGCTTTCAAATTCCTGCTCCAGGTTAATGAGCTCCTGTTTAATGTACTGGGCAACCTGTTTAATATTGCCTGCTGTTTCAGGAACTGCAGTTTCCATCTGTATGATCTCGCCTTTGTCCTCAATCCTGCTGAGGAAAGCGCCGTCGCCTTCTTCCTGCAGATGCATTAAGGTGTCGTGATTACAGCAGGCTATGATAATGTTGTCGGCATGAAGAAAGTTTTCTGAGCGGTCTGCTGCGCCGCTTCCGGTATTTTTTCCCCCTTCCAGCATGTATTGCTTATTCTGCATGATTTCAAGAAGGCTGGACATATACCTGGTTCTTACCAGGGTCTTTAACTCATCAATGTAAATGATGGGCGCTTTTGCATGAGCGCCAAGATAGGCCCTCTTGTGAATGGGCGTCTGCATGTTGCCCGACTGGTAAGGATCATGCCTGAACCCGCCTTTCATGTTTTTCGAACTGGGTTCTGATACGCTGACCATAAGGTCTTTATCTTTCCGTGGATCATAAAGGATTTCAGGTATCATGTCTACGATATGTTTGACAGACATGACCTTGCCCTGATGTGTTCCCTGCTGGATTTTTTCCTGGACTGTATGATTGTTTTCCTGCATGAACATGAATATAGATCCGATTCCTGCCAGTCCGGTAATAATAAACAGAGGTGAAAAAAAGACTCCCCCTATGAGACTGAGACACGCTCCCCAGAGAAGGGCCTTTTTTACTTTTCGTACAGATGCGATCTGCTCTGCCAGAGAGAACTCCTCGAAGCTGTTTTTCGCTGTCTCTATCTCCTCTCTCAGTTTGACCAGATAACGGCCGAGCTTTGTCGGGTCTTCATACGCAAACCGTACATGGTTCATGTCTTTTCCCGGAAAAGCTGCAATGGATTTTTTGGGTCGTATATAATCACCGAGCGACTTGTCCAGCACATGCCTGAACATCCCGGCCAGCAGAGACTTGCCCGTACCAGGTCTCCCGACCATCAGCATATGTCCCCTGTTCTGTGCTATCTTGCGGATTGCCTTTTTTGCCTTGTCCTGAAAAATGACTTTTTCTATCGGGTCATCCGGGATTTTGATCTGTGATGTGTCTTTAAGGTAGTCAAGGTGTTTTTCAAGATTCCGGGGATAGAGCAGTAGTTCCTTGATCCACGTGTAGTCATTCTCATTGTACATGTTAGACATTCTGGTATCCTCTCATTGAGTCCAGGAGATACAGCTTGCCAGCGTCAGAGTCTGTACTCTTTTTGATAATCTCTGAATACACATGGGGAACACGATCTTTTATCGCATCCAGGGCCTTCAGGTCGTGCATGACAGATATATTGGTAAACAGCTTATGCTGCCCCGGCCCTGAAATGGGGACATAATTAAAAAACACGATGCTCTGATTATTGTTCAATGTGTCGGTTATGATCTCCATTTCATTCGGTGCAATATTATGGCTAATGAGCATCTTGCGATAGACCATGGGCAGGTGCTTTTCCGAGTAACTCTGTTCGGTCTGTTTGGAAAAAAACAGCTTCAATGGTTTTGCCTCACCTTTAATACACAGGTTCAGTGCTTCATTCAGCTTTGGATCAGTCTGGATGGACTGTTCAAACAGGTGCAGGTAATTGATCAGGGCTTTGTCATCGACCCAGTAATCAAATTTATAATCCCTTGTCAATACGCAGTATCTGGTTTTATTATTCTGGGAAAACCTGATGAGGTGATAGTCATTATTTGTATTGAACGATTCAAACAGATACCCCCTGAAATCAAACAGGCCGTTCAGGAGATAAGCCTTTTTAATGGTTATCTTTGCTTTTTTTGTCAGCGAATTGAGGATAAAATTTACTTTGTTTTTAATGCTGCCCTGCAGATTAATCTGATACCGGTTTCTGCCTATGTCTTCGCATGTCGCAGTTATTTCCTTGACCTTCTCCCTGTCCAAGGAGGTCATTTTTTTCTGTACAGGATTAAACGGTCTGAGCTGTTCATTTATCCTTATAAAGTGCTGATTCAGGGAATCATCTTCAAATGAAGGGGGATCAAGTTTGGATGCGGTCAGGATATCTTCAGTATATTCGGCTGCATTTTTTGATGTATCATTTTTTTTGAAGGTCAATGTATTAATAATCCGCTTTATCATCCCTGATGCAGGGACCTTGTAATGCACCTTACAGCCGATTACTTTTTCTTCCAGTTGAATGGGACCTGGATTCAGCAGGTACTTTGCGATCTCTGATATCCGGTATTCTGTTACCGGCCCTGTTACCGGGTCTTTTGTAATACTGCTCATGTCAAGGTTAATGATTCTGCCTTCAGATATTACCCAGGCATTATTGCCTGTTTTATTTTTAGTTATGTGTGTAGACATATTTATATACCGCACCACATATTGATATAACTTGTTTAACGTATACGTATGATATTAATAATTAATACGGCAGACCGGGAAGCATTCTTGAGAAAAAGACGGTAATAGAGCGGATGAGGTCAGCCAGAGGGGGACATTTCTGCAGGATCTGTCCCTGATCTATTTAATCACGCATTTCCTTATACGTATGTATCAGACCGTTGGTAGAGGAATCATGTGAGGTGACAGGTCCTGTGCCGGTTAATTCAGGAAGGATTTTCTTAGCCAGCTGCTTTCCGAGCTCAACCCCCCACTGGTCAAAACTGAAGATGTTCCATACCACTCCCTGGGTAAATATCTTGTGCTCATACATTGCAACGAGACTGCCAAGAGACCGGGGCGTCAATTTCTTTAAAAGTATCGAATTGGTCGGATTGTTTCCTTTAAATACTTTAAAGGGAACAAGTTTTTTAATTTCGTTATCGGTTTTTCCTGATGCCTTTAATTCTGCGTGGACCTCTTCAGCTGTTTTACCTTTCATGAGCGCTTCTGTCTGGGCAAAAAAATTGGAAAGCAGAATACTATGATGGTCTCCTACCGGGTTATGGCTGATCACAGGAGCAATAAAGTCACAGGGTATCAGCCTGGTCCCCTGATGGATAAGCTGATAAAATGCATGCTGGCCATTGGTCCCGGGCTCCCCCCAGATGACCGGACCTGTCTGACATGATACTTCCTGCCCGCTCCTGTCAGTATGTTTGCCATTGCTTTCCATATTGCCCTGCTGAAAATATGCAGGGAACCTGTGCAGGTACTGATCATAGGGGAGGATGGCCTCTGTTTCAGCGTCGAAGAAATTGGTGTACCATATGCCAATGAACGCCATGATAACAGGAATATTTTTTTCAAACGGGGTTTCCCTGAAATGTATGTCCATTGCATGGGCCCCTGCAAGCAATTCTGAAAAATTATCAAATCCGATATAGCAGGCAATGGAAAGGCCGATGGCAGACCACAGGGAGTATCTGCCCCCTACCCAGTCCCAGAACACAAACATATTCTCAGGGTCAATGCCGAACCGTTCAACTTCTTTCCTGTTTGTTGAGAGAGCTACAAAGTGTTTTTTTACATGAGCTGCATCCTTTGCAGCCGTAAGGAACCAGTCTCGAGCAGTGTGCGCATTGGTCATCGTTTCCTGCGTGGTAAATGTTTTTGATGCGACCATAAAGAGCGTTGTTTCAGGTGAAACTGATTTCAGCGTTTCCGTGATATGGGTCCCGTCTATATTTGAAACAAAATGTACATTAATACCATGGACGGCATATGGCTTAAGCGCCTCTGTCACCATAACAGGCCCCAGATCTGAACCGCCGATACCGATGTTTACTATATCCGTAACAGGCTTTCCCGAGTAACCAGGCCACTGTCCGGAGGTGATCTTATGGGCAAAACCCTTCATTTGATCTAAAACGTTATTGACTGCAGGCATCACATCTTCTCCGTCACACATGACCGGGCTGTCTGACGTGTTTCTCAGGGCCGTATGCAGTACTGCCCTGTTTTCAGTTTCATTGATCCTGTCACCGGAAAACAACTTCTCTATTGCGTCCTGTACATTCACTTCATGCGCCAGTTCCATAAGCAGCGCCATTGTTTGTTCATTCACTATGTTTTTGGAATAATCAAGCAGTATGTCTTCAAAGGAGGCAGAGAAGCGTGAAAATCGTTCGGGGTCGTTAGAAAACATCTCCTTCATATGAGAATGTTTTATATCTTTGTGATGGTCTTTAAGACGTTTCCATGATGCAGTGGTAACGGGATTTATTTTCTTGAGCATCTGCCCTCCAATGTGAAATATTCATGAAACCGGTCAAAACCATAAGCAGCGTCTATAACGGTATATAATATGTAATGGTCAATTATTGACCAAGCCCTGTATATTGTCAAGATACCAAAGCGGTATCAGCTATATGCATGTCACGGAATATAATCAACAGTATGGTCGTTTTTCAATGTTACCAGGATCTGATTAATTTCTTTATCGATCCTGCGAATTCTTGCCAGCGTCTTCTGATACTGTTTATACCTTTCTGCTCTGTGCAAAACAGATGAAACATCCGATTTTTTAATCATGACGATTTTCTGTCGGCCCTGACTGTGTACCGATAAGGCAGGGTAAGGACCATGCTTTGCTCCCCTGTTACACCTGCATGTTTTTTTCCCGCATGATTTATAAACCTCATGAGGCATGCCATGGACCATGCTCTCTCCATGGAGCAGGCTGTACATGAAATAGGTTCTCCTCATATTGAGGATGGATAATTTTTCTGTTATGTAGGGAAGGGTATCTTTGCGTGATGTATTCATGTCTTGTATATATAATATATAATAATAAACAAGATGTCAATAGCACTGATATCAAGAGTAATTCAACGACTGGGAAGAAGCTAAATAAACACAATATTTCAAAGGGTTTCATAGGATATAGCCATGCACAAAAAACGGCGTCTCATCTATCAGGACTGTAGTCATAATAGAATGCCAGACGAAAGTTTAAGAAATAATCTGAAGGGGTGTACGAGCGGGAAGGGTTAGATTAATACAGACTGTCCGAGAACTGTCATCCTGAACTTGTTTCAGGATCTCTCATTGTTGTAACGAATTTTAAAACGAGATTCCGAAACAAGTTCGGAATGACAAAATACACATTATCTGCACTCTCGGAAAGCCTGGATAGAAGGGGTATTCAGTAATCAGAATGCAATACAGCTGGACACATCAATATGTATAAACAGAAGAGCAGTTGCCGTATCATTATCACAGCAAGGGTATATCAATATCCTACCCAGAAAAATAAGACGATCTGATAAACATTTATAACAGGTTTCTTGCTGCTATCGGAAGATCAGCAGCCCGCATAGTTACTATGACTACTGGATGTTCCACGTGGAACGTGCAATAAATATTTCTGTGTAGGGGTAATTCCCTATTCGATTATCCGCCAGGCTCGCTCCGATATCAATACCCCTACAGCAGGCCTGCTTTAGATACGTTCAGCAGCAGGCTCGGTAATTGGTAATTCAGGATATTCACAAATGTTTATAATATCTTGAAAACAGAAATTCTTAAGGGGGGATTATACTATAGATGATTAGTAAAAAATCTGATAGTGCAATACAATGCTAGAGACATGCAAAATTATCCACAATCATATATGTTCCACGTGGAACAGGGAGGGTGTCCTGAAAAAATTGACTATTTATAAACGCTTGTGATACATTTTCAGTTATATGATATATGAAGATATGTTGAAAAAATGTTAATTCTAGGGATAGATACATCATGTGACGACACTGCTGCTGCTGTTGTCAGGGATGAATCCGTAATTTTGTCTAATATTGTTTCAAGTCAGGACGAAATTCATGCAAAGTATGGAGGAATTGTACCTGAACTTGCCTCAAGAAGACATATCGAGTTAATTTCTCCGGTTGTTCATGAAGCCTTGTCCAGCGCAAATGCAGATTTTCGTGATATTGATGCAATTGCGGTCACACATGGTCCGGGATTAATTGGATCGCTCCTGGTTGGTGTATGTTTTGCCAAATCCCTCTCATACGTGCATCAGGTCCCGTTAATTGCCATTAATCATCTTGAGGGGCATATCTGCTCATACTTCCTGGAGCGCACGCCTGTTGTGCCATTTCTGGCCCTTGTTGTATCCGGAGGCCATACAAGCATGTACAAGGTGAAAGGAAAGGGCAATTACAGGGAAATTGGCCGTACAAGGGATGATGCAGCGGGAGAGGCATATGATAAGGTGGCAAAGCTGCTCGGTTACGGGTATCCCGGAGGACCGATTATTGATACACTGGCATCAAAGGGAGATCCTCAATCAGTCAAATTTCCTCGGTCTTTTCTCAAGGACGGCCATGATTTCAGCTTTAGTGGACTGAAAACAGCAGTGCTGCTTTATACCCGAAAAAACCCTGAGGCCAGAAAAGAGGACATTGCTGCAAGCTTCCAGGCTGCAGTGATTGATGTGCTTGTGGGAAGGTCGATAGAGGTTGCAAAAAAACAGGGGATACGTATGATTGCCCTGTCTGGAGGTGTTTCAGCAAATAAAGGGTTGAGAACGGTTATGAAGGGAAAAGCGTCTGAAGCCGGTCTTGAGGTATTCCTCCCATCAACTCAGCTTTGCACTGATAATGCTGCCATGATTGCGTCGGCTGGATATTACCATTTTGTAAACGGTGAACGAGCAGCATTTGATTTAAATCCAAAAGCATACCTTCCGCTTGGATCAGCCAACGGCTGACCAGGAGTCCCTATCATGTGCAGTGTGCCTTAAGGTGAGACACAAAAGCTGACAGACCCTTAAACTCCTCCCTGCAGAATGGACACGAAAACTTTCCATGTTTTACCCTTGCAGCGCATTTCTCCCATATGCCTTTGACCTTTGAATCGTCCCGCACCGTATCTGTATGCACTGTAATTTCCTCGAGTTCTTTCATAATGAAGATTCCAATCTAATGTAATAATTATATCAGAAAATAATCATTTCTTAACATGGCCAGATCCAAAAATATTGGTCCAGAGAAAAAGGACAATCCCTACCGTAAGGGCTGAGTCCGCGACATTAAAGGAAGGCCAGTGCCAGTTGTTGACATAAAAATCAATAAAATCAGTGACTTTGCCGATTCTTATCCTGTCAATAAGGTTGCCGACTGCACCGCCAAGAACCAGGGAAAGAGAGATAATCTCCATTCTTTTTTGCACGGTCTTCAAATAATAGAGAATAAACAGTATAGCAAAAATCGATACGATTACAAAAAAGAGATTCCCAAGGCCTGCAAACATGCCGAATGCAGCACCCCTGTTTTCAATGTGAACAATATTAATAAAAGGCAGGACATTGATGATTTCATGGTATGCAACCTTGCTGACTATTATTGCTTTTGTGATGACATCAAGAACGATAACCGGAATGGCTATAACAGGAATGAGGAACCCTTTATTCAATCTGTCAACACCTGATAGCATCTTTTACATAATCCTGGGTGATCATCATGTTCTCCAACACTGGTTAACCAGTTCCAGCATCTCTCGCATTTTTTCCCGGCAGCCTTATTCACTGATATCGACACATTGTCCAGCTCAGTACTGCTATACGCATTATCAGGCGCATCCCTGTATGGAGCTATCTCCACATCAGAGACGATAAATAACGTAGGTAAAACACCCGCATACTCTTCAAGCAGCGCTAACGTTGCGTCCTGAACATATAAAGTGACTTTTGCTTCAAGGGCATTCCCGATGAATTTTTCCTGACGTTTCAGTTCAAGGGCCTTATTGACTTCATCACGGATTTTTGAAAATCCATCCCATTTCCTTTCCAGCTCCTGATCCAGAAATTCAGGGTTGACCTTTGGAAAGTCCGACAGAAACACGCTTTCCTCTTTGTCACCCGGTATGTGCTGCCAGATCTCTTCAGCAGTGAATGAAAGTATGGGCGATATGAGTTTAGTTAATGAAATCAATATGTTATAAAGAACAGCTTGGGCAGCCCTGCGCTCCCCGGAGTCTGTTTTAAATGTATATAATTTATCCTTGAGAATGTCCAGATAGAATGAACTCATGTCCATGATACAGAATTGATAAATGGCATGATACACTTCATAAAAGGCAAAGGTCTCATAGGAATGGGTTACCTTTTGAATGAGCGACTGCAGCATGCTCAGTGCCAGCCTGTCCAGTTCCGTGAGATCGTCCCTGTTCAATTTGTTCAGGTCTGTATCAGAAGGGTCAAGGTCAGAAATATTGCCCAGAAGGAACCTGCTGGTATTTCGTATCTTTCTGTATGCTTCCACAAGGCGGGCAAGTATCTCATTGGAGATACGCATGTCCTCCCGGTAATCAGCGGAAGAACTCCAGAGCCGCAGGATCTCTGAGCCGTATTTATTTGTTATATCCTGGGGAGATATAACGTTACCAAGGGATTTGGACATCTTCTTTCCCTTGCCGTCAACAACGAATCCATGGGTCAGGACTGCTTTGTAAGGAGCCCTGTCCCTTGTTCCGACCGATGCCAGCAAGGAACTCTGAAACCATCCCCTGTGCTGGTCACTGCCTTCAAGGTACAAATCAGCAGGACCGGGAAACCTGTCATCTGCTTCTATGACCGCGGCATGGCTGACACCGGAATCAAACCAGACATCAAGGATATCTGTCTCTCTGGTAAAGGTATCTGAACCGCATTTTGCACACATATAGCCATCCGGGAGCAGCTCTTTTTCTGATTTCTCAAACCATATGTCAGCTCCGGATTGTTCAACCAGCGATACAATATGGTCCATTACGTTTTTCTCTTTCATGTACTCCCTGCAGTCGCTGCACTGGATCAGCGCAATCGGGACGCCCCATGACCTCTGTCTGGAGAGACACCAGTCCGGCCTGCTCTCGACCATGCCGTTGATTCTGTCAAATCCCCACTTGGGGATCCATGTCGTGCTGCTGATTTCCTCAAGGGCCCTTTTACGTAAGTCATTCTTTTCCATGGAGATGAACCACTGTTCTGTTGCCCTGAAAATGACCGGCTTTTTACAACGCCAGCAGTGAGGATAAGAATGGGCGATCATCTCTGCATTACCCAACAAAGCTCCTAAGCCATTGATTTTATTAATTATATTTTCATTGGCCTTAAATACAAACTGACCGGCAAACTCATCTGCCTCCTCGGTAAATACCCCTTTATCATTAACCGGCGCAAAGACATCAAGTCCATATTTCAAACCGATCTCAAAATCCTCTTCACCATGCCCCGGAGCGGTATGTACAACTCCGGTACCCTGCTCAAGAGTGACATGATCGCCGACAATTGTCATTACCTCTCTATCAAGCCAGGGGTGCCTGCATAAAATACCTTCCAGGGTGGATCCTGCCCATGCACCGTTTGTGACCGTATACTCTGTTTCCTTAAAACCGATGCTCTCCATGCAGGTATGAATAAGGTCTTGAGCAATAATCAACTCTCCAGCCGGGGTTTTCACATGCTGGTAATGAAAATCAGGATGCAGAGCAAGCGCCATGTTTGCAGGAAGCGTCCATGGAGTAGTTGTCCAGATCACGAAATAGGTTCCATGTTCAGGGTCAAGCTCGAACTTGCCTTTTGTATCGGTTACCCTGAACTTCACATACACCGATGGCGATTGCTTGTCAGCATATTCCACCTCTGCCTCTGCAAGTGCAGTTACACAGGTCGGACACCAGTGAACAGGCTTTTTCCCTTTATAGACAGAGTCCTTTTCAACAAACTTGCCGAACTCCCGGATGATCGCGGCTTCATAGTTGTAATTCATTGTAATATAAGGATTGTCCCAGTCACCAAACACGCCAAGCTGTTTGAACTCATCCCGCTGTATATCAACAAACCTCTTTGCGTAGTCCCTGCAGAGCTTTCTCTTTTCATTAATCGGGGTACTGTTTTTCTTTGAGCCCAGTTTTTTATCAACCTGGTGCTCTATAGGCAGACCGTGGCAGTCCCACCCCGGAACATACGGAGCATGATACCCCTGCATGGTTTTGTATTTGACGATCATGTCTTTTAAGACCTTGTTCAGCGTATGTCCCAGATGGATATGACCGTTTGCATACGGAGGCCCGTCATGAAGTATGTATGTTTTTTTGTTTTCCTTCTGCTGCATCTTCTGATATGTCTGGTTGTTGTCCCAGTACTCCAGCAGTTCCTTTTCCTTTTTGGCAAGATTGGCCTTCATTGGAAAGGCGGTCTTCGGCAGGTTTAATGTATCTTTGTAATCAGATCCCATAAGAATTTATTTCCCTGTTTTATATACGTAACACAATACATTTCAAATTTCAACTTAACCCAAAATGTAACATCCTTATCAAGTTTGTGTCAAGAATGAACAGTGACTTACATAAGTCATATAGCACCTAGTTGCTGTAGAAAATGACAAGGCATATAACAGCGCTGTCATTCCCGCGGTCTTTTGAGCGGGAATCCAGAACATATATTAAATTAGATTCTTTAGCATTGCTTCTGGATCCCCGATCGACAGACTGTGTCATAATTGTCATCCTGAACTTGCTTCAGGATCTCATGATTTGCAACATGCTTTTAAGACGAGATTCTGAAATGAATTCAGAATGACATTAGGCATGTTTTGCATTTTGTGACACAGTCTGCGAGCGGGGGATGACGACAACGTGATAACGAGATCAAGAATGAACAGAAATAATTGCATAGCAGATGGATTACCGGTCTTCTCTTGTATCATGAAACATTTATCCTGTATCATATATCGCACATGGCATATAACGATTTAAAAACGTTCATTGATCTTCTGGAAAGTAAAAGGCTGATCAAACGGATAAAGGTTGAAGTTGATCCTATTCTGGAGATTGCCGAGATAACTGACAGGATGTCAAAGAGCCCCGGCGGCGGGAGTGCTCTTTATTTTGAGAAGGTAAAGGGATCGGCGTATCCTGTTGTGACAAACCTCTTTGGTTCAATTGAGAGGATGGCGCTGGCGCTGCAGGTGAGTGATATCAATGATGTTGCGGCACGAATCAGGGACCTCATGAACCAGGCACCTCCTAAATCACTGATCGAAAAACTTGCCATGCTTCCCCAGCTGTTTGAATTCTCAAAGTATATCCCAAAAAAGATCAGGAAAGCCCCCTGCCAGGAAGTTATCGAGAAAGACGCGCCTGACCTGAGTAAATTCCCGGTGATCAAATGCTGGCCCGGAGACGGACAGCCGACAGATGAGGGCAGGTTTATTACCCTGCCCATGGTTTTTACCAAAGACCCGGAAACAGGCAGACCGAACTGCGGCATGTATCGTATCCACATTTATGATAAAACCACCACAGGCATGCACTGGCATATTCATAAAGACGGGGCGCGTCACTATGATAAATATAAATCATTAAACCAGCGCATGCCTGCTGCAATAGCGGTGGGCAGTGACCCCGCGGTTATATATGCTGCCAGCGCTCCCCTCCCTGAAGCAATAGATGAAATGCTTTTTGCAGGTTTCCTGCGTGAAGAACCTGTTGAAATGGTGAAATGCATTACCTCAGACATTGAAGTGCCTGCCAACAGTGAAATGGTAGTGGAAGGGTATCTGGAGCCGGGAGAATCACGTATTGAAGGGCCATTTGGTGATCATACAGGATTTTATTCTGCCGCAGATGAGTACCCGGTCTTTCATGTGACCTGCATAACCCATAAAAAGAAGATGATATATCCGGCAACACTGGTCGGGAAACCGCCGATGGAAGACTGTTATATAGGCAAGGCAACAGAGAGGATTTTCCTTCCCCTGCTTCAACTGGAATTTACCGAGATCATTGATATGAACCTTCCGATGGAAGGCGTCTTTCATAACGCCGCACTTATTTCGATAAAAAAGAGCTTTCCGGGCCATGCAAAAAAGGTCATTCACGGACTGTGGGGCAAGGGACAGATGATGTTTGCAAAACTCCTTATCATTGTAGATGATGATGTGGATGTTCAGAATATTTCATACACCGCCTGGCGTGTACTGAACAATGTTGACTGGAAAAGGGATGTGGTCATATCAGAAGGCCCCCTTGATGACCTTGATCATGCGGCCAGTTTTCCCCGTTACGGCTCAAAAATGGGCATAGATGCCACCCGCAAGACAAGAGAGGAAGGCATGACGCGTGACTGGCCTGATGAACTGTACATGTCTGAAGAGATCAAAAAACTGGTTGATTCACGATGGAAGGAATACGGCCTGGATTAATCCTTTGATTACATTTCCTTGCTTCTGACATCCCGTCATTTCCCCCTGTACTGCATTAACAAATAAACACATCATGTTGTATGCACGAACGCATAAGTCCGGTCAGGATTTAATGTATCATGCGATCTTTCCGTATATATACATAAATACGCACGTATGTGCTGACAGGACAGAAGCGCAATGTTAGATAAAAACACAATTACCAATGCTGCCCAGAAATACGCTTCCCGGGGACAGATCCAGGAAGCCATAGCAGAATGGGAAAAGCTCCTTTCTGTGAATCAGGATGGAAATGTCTACAACACCATCGGTGACCTTTATCTGAAAAAGAGAGAACAGCAAAAGGCTATTGAATCATTTGAAAAGGCGGCCAACATATTCAGGGAAGACGGGTTTTATCCAAAAGCGATCGCACTATTCAAGAAAATTCTTAACATAGCGCCGGAAGAGGTAAGCGCCCTCATTGCCCTGGCCCAGCTTAATGCGGAAAGGGGATTTACCAATCAGGCGGTAGATGAACTGCACAAGGTTGCCGAGATATTTATAAAAAGAAATAACCTTGAAAAAGCCCTTGAAGTGTATGAAAGAATACTCCGGCTTACTCCCCTGCATACGGGGCATAAACTGAAAATCGCGGAGCTGGCCCAACAGGCAGGAATGACCGGAAAGGCATCTCAGGGGTATGGTGTCGTGGCCGCAGACCATCTGGAAAAGGGAGAGTTTAATCAGGCTAAGGAAAATTATCAAAAAGCACTGGACATTGATCCCCGGAACTCCAGTGCATTAATCGGGCTGAGCAATCTCTCTGACAGAATCGGTAAAACAGAGGAAGCATTACAGTATCTGAACCAGGCCATAGCAGATACCCCGGAAGACCAGTCCATTCTGCTTCGTTATGCAAGGCTTTTAATAAAGGCGGATAAAATAGATGAGGCAAGACAGACGCTGAAAAACATTATTGAAAAAGACCCTTCCAACCTTGGCGCAAAGAAACTGCTCGGTATTATGTATAACGATGAGGGACAGATTGAAGAGGCATGGAACGAGTTGCAGCCATGCATTGATGATGAAATAAGCGACAGGAACTGGGCTGATGCATTGGCCATGCTGAACAACTTCGAAGAGCTCAATTCCGTGATGGTCAGGCAGCGCTTTATGGATATCTACAGGGGAAATGGAGATAATGATTCTCTGTTGAGCCAGTTAAAGGGACTGGGAGCACTTCTTGAAAACAACGGTTCAGATGAAGAGGCCCTGAAGCGGTATAAAGAAGCGCTCGATATCAGGTCTGACGATCCTGAACTCAAAGAAAAAGTGTATCGTCTTGAGAGCACCGTTAACAAAAGTGAAGAGGAGCAGACAGGGCCTGCTGACGATGATCAATCAGGAGCTCCTGCAGCTGAAGGTGATGCCATGTATCACCAGTACCTTGATGCAAAAAAAACCGAGGCTGACTTTTATGTACAGCAGGGACTGAATGAGGAGGCTGTTCATATTTATGAGGAACTGATCGAGACGTATCCTGAAGATGAGGGCATTATCAAAGCAATGAGTGCATTAAAGACCCCTGATGGTTCCATAATAAACAGCAATCCTGCACAGGAACATCAAGACATGGCACAGAGTACTATACATAGTGCAAAGAATGACGTGCTGCATCAGGGAGATGATCATGATCATGCATCTGATGACGGTACATATGAAGAGCTGTTTCAGAAAGGGATTGATTACAAAAGACAGGGACAGCTTGATGAAGCCATACAGGAACTGAAGAAAGCATTGGACGACCCTCTGCATGTAGTCAGAAACTCCCGTATGCTTGCCATGTGTTTCATGGAAAAAGGCAACGTCCCGGAGGCAATAGGACAATATGAGAGGGCTTTGAATGAAATCTCTCCCGAGGGTGCCGGCTTTCTGGACATACAGTATGAACTGGCCGGAGCGTACATGCAAAACAACGATCAAGAGAAAGCCCTGAAACGGTATCTGGAGATAAATTCATATGATGCGACATTCAGGGATGTGGCACAGACATTAGAATCTCTGCAGCCTGCTCCTCCGGCGGTTGATGAGGCCCCTCTCGTGAGGTCAGGAATCGCAGCAGTTAAAACAGGATCGAAAAAAAACAGGATATCATACTTATAGGATGAATACATGGATTTTCTGAAATTTTATACATTAGGCGAGCACCCCTTCTCAAGCTCTATTGACAACAGATTTTATTTCAAAAGTTCTCAGCATGCAGACGCGCTGCTCAGGCTTACATATGCCGTTGATACGATGAAGGGATTGGCCGTGGTAGTCGGAGGTGTTGGTACGGGCAAGTCCACGCTAGCGAGGCGCATGCTTGATGAGCTTGATGAAACCGTGTATGAAGCGGCCCTGCTGATCGTTCTCAATACATCAATTACGACAGACTGGCTCATGAAAAAGATCGCCATGCAAATTGGGGTGAAAAATATTGGCAGCAGTAAACTTGAAGTGCTGGGCCAGGTTGCGCGAAAACTGCATGCAATCCATGACGCCGGTCTTAAAACGGTCATTCTTCTTGATGAAGTGCAGATGCTGAAGTCACAGGAGATCATGGAGGAGTTCAGAGGGCTGCTCAACATGGAGGTCCCTGAAGGGAAACTCATTACCCTTGTGCTCTTCGGACTTCCCGAACTGGAACAAGTGCTTTCCATGGATCAGCCGCTGAAGCAGAGAATAGCGATGAAATATAAACTGACCGGGTTTGAGCAGAACATTACCGGGGAATATATTAAACACCGGTTACATGTCGCTGCCTGTCAGGAGGAGATTTTTACTCATGACGCTATCCAGGCCATTCATTACTATTCACGGGGCATTCCCCGACTGATTAATACGCTCTGTGACAATGCAATTTTTGAGGGGTTTCTTGTGAAAGCAAAGCCCATTGGCAGAGACATAATTGAATCGATCGCGCAGAGTCTTGATCTGGAGCCTACAGATGAAGAAGTTGAAGAGTACAGGAATTTTGGGTAATAACATCAAACAACATATTAAAAATAAAAGATCAAAAAAGTGGAATTCATTGTTTATTATCTTCGGGTTTAATACCGCGTTGTTTGCCACATTCGTTATCCCTGCGAAGAGGCTGTTACAATATGTAAAATGGGGATAATGTCATTCTGAATTTATTTCAGAATCTAGTCTTATTAGCATGTTGTAAATAATGAGATCCTGAAACACGTTCAGGATGACAGTCATGACACATTTACTTGCGGGTATTCAGTCAAGCAGAGTGCTGCGTTGTTTCTGGATCCCCGATTAAGAAACATCGGGAATGACCGATGTTGAGACCCGCAGCTTGCTCTGGAGTAGTCTTATTCAGGTATCTTAAAATCAGCTTCACCAAGCGCCGGATTCTTTATCACCTTTTTCAGCTTCACATGGAACGTAAGGTCATTGAAATAGATATCAATGATTGATTTATACCAGTATCCGTCCGTATCCTTTGGCTCCCTGTATTTCATCAGTATCAGGCCTTTTGCTGATTTTATTATCTGTATATGAGGCAGGAGCGTATCCCGGTCAAGGTGAAGCTCCTTGCGATCAGTACTTATTATATATAAATCATTCCTCAACGTGAGGGAGCCGTCCTGTATATCTTCCCACCAGAAAATGGCGTTACGCATCTCAGTACCCAGATTCCCAAGGTTGAGATCCTTTTTCCCTGAACGCATGTAGAGCGTGTCGTCCTTAATGACAAAATCCCTGACAAGCATGCCAAGCTGATATACCCTCATATGGACCCAGTCAGGTTTTTTGATGAGCGTAGATGCACTGATGGCAGACACCTGTTTATCATTTTTTATCACGGTAATGTGGCTGATCGCCTTCAGGGAATCCAGGCCGGACCCTGCTTTAACCATAATCTCTTCAAGGGAAAGCTCTGTATCTTCATAAAGCGGCGGAAGGAGCTTTGGTTTTGGAGCGCAGGCAATAAACAGTAACAGGAGACTAAAAGAAAAGTATTTCAATAGCTTCTTCAACACTCTTTACCCCGATGATATCTATAGTATGGTTATCAACTGTATTAGCATTATTAACAGGGACCACCCCTTTTTTAAAACCCAGTTTTGCAGCCTCTCTTATTCTCACGCCTGCCTGGCTTATGGCGCGCATCTCACCGGACAGCCCGATTTCGCCAAATGTAAAAAATTCCCTGTTGATCGCCCTGTTTTTAAAAGATGATGCAATGGCAGCCACAATGCCCATGTCAATGGCAGGCTCATCAAGTCTGAGTCCGCCCACGACATTCACATATATGTCCATACCCCCGAGCTGCATGCCGATCCGTTTTTCCAGGACAGCTACCAGCAGATTGATTCTGTTATAATCAGCACCAATGGCGGTCCTTCTCGGGACCCCAAAGTTTGAAGCAGTGACAAGGGCCTGTATTTCAACCAGCAGAGGTCTTGTACCCTCAAGGCTGACAGTCACAATTGAGCCGGGCACATCATCAGGTTTTTCCGACAGAAACAGCTCGGATGGGTTGTCCACCTCTTTCAGTCCTGACTCAACCATTTCAAATACCCCTATCTCATTGGCAGAGCCGAACCTGTTCTTGACCGCACGCAGTATCCTGAAGGGGCTCCCCCTGTCTCCCTCAAAATACAGAACCGTATCAACAATGTGCTCCAGCACCTTTGGTCCTGCAATGGCGCCGTCCTTTGTAACATGTCCGATAATGAATAACGGGATGTTCTGTTTCTTTGCCAGGAACATAAGCTTTGTGGCGCACTCCCTGATCTGGCTCACTGAACCGGGCGCAGAGGAAAGCTCAACAGAATAGATCGTCTGGATCGAATCAACAACGATCACATGGGGCTTTACCTTCCGGGTGACCGCGATGATGCCTTCAAGAGAGGTCTCGGGCAGGAGGATGATTTTGTCTGATGTAATGTTAAGCCTTTCGGCCCTGAGCTTTATCTGTTCAGGCGATTCTTCGCCCGATACATAGAGAACGTTGCCAAGTTTTGACAATCCTTTTAATGATTGCAGTATGATGGTTGATTTGCCTATGCCCGGATCTCCGCCTACAAGCACGACAGATCCCATAACAACCCCTCCTCCCAGGGTCCTGTCCAGCTCATGAATATCAGTAGAATATCTATCGCCTTCGGTGTGAGTGATATCTGATAACGGAACAGGTTCAGCAGTCTTCTGTGTCTTCAGCTTTGAGACACGTTCTTCTTCCGTAAAGCTGTTCCATTCATTGCAGTCAGGGCATTTACCCAGCCATTTGGGGCTTGAATATCCACAGCTCTGGCATTGAAACAGGATCTTTGTTCGAGGCATGCGATATTGTACCAGCTTTTAAAATTTAAATTGTAATACCATATCGAGGTTCAACCTCGATATCATTCGGGCGTATCGCAATACACCCCTGCCAATTGTTTTTTCCCATGACCTCTCACCTCTTACCCATGACCCGTATCAAAGTAGACTTTGAGAGCTGTATTTTGTTAACATTCCTATTCTCGGCGGTGTAGCTCAGTTGGTCAGAGCACGCGGCTCATATCCGCGGCGTCGCTGGTTCAAATCCAGCCACCGCCACCAATCCTTTCTTTTTCATTAGAGGTAAGCTAAGATTAGTGAACTGACTTTGGCCTCATATTACCCTCGCTTTTTGCACTAACAAATAGTGCCATTATCATAATGACAGCAAAAAAGCACTATATTATTACCCCTATAAATAACATCATGCCCTGCCCTCTGAAAAAAAATTCAGCTTTAGAGTAAAATATGGTGGCTGATTTGTAATAATGACAAGTTCAATTAAGGAGGGAATTATGGATAAATATGAATGTCCCTGTGGATATGTTTACGACCCTGAAGAGGGAGATTACGAACACGGCATTGATCCGGGAACTTCATTTGAAAATTTGCCAGATGATTGGGTATGTCCCCAATGCGGGGCTGCGAAAGACATTTTCACTAAAGTGGAGTAATGTATTATTTAATGAAGCAAGCCCTACATATAAACCATCATTCGTGAAGAATGGTTATAGGGGCTACAATTTCTTGCCAATTGCTTTTCCATATTCCTGGCAGGCTTGTATTCCTTCCTGTGTGTCAACTATTGCCTCTTTGAGGGGAAATGGACCTAAACTAACCATCTCCATCCTGTATACGTATTCCATGGTATCAAAAATCAACTTGGGAGCATCTCCGGTGTGGGTATGAGAACCAAAGGCACCGCCGATTTTCCCCTTGAGATTGGACTTTTGCGCTAAAAAAAGGAATGTTTTCATATTTTCTGTCATATCTCTATGATAGGTTGGACAACCAAAAATAAATCCGTCGAATTCCGTAAACTCCTTTTCATTTTTAATTTCAGAAATCATCCTGACTTCAGCAGTATGCCCGCAAAAACGGACTCCTTCTGCTGTGTAATTTGCCATATGTTCTGTCTTTCCCGTGCGACTGTAGTACGCAATCAATACTTTTTTCATTGGTCCTCCTCTGGTGCAGTATCAAATTAAGGTTGTTATGAGTAAATATTAGCATCTTATAGGCAACTTTCATAGTATGATAGGGAAAGACCATATTTTTAAGGCGTTATGATAGTGCTATGATCTGCTGATTTTAAACGGGAATCAACAAAAACCACTCAGGATGACAGCATGATATAGTGGCGAACTGTCGGTCGCCCAAAGACAGGATTCCGCATCAAGCCTGCCTGTAGGCATACAGGTGCGGAATGACAACATTTCCTGATTTCAATCTGAATGAGTACCACTGATGACGGACACCGAATCACAGATTCCGGACTACCCCTATTCAACCCATCTAACGATATTATCTATATTATCGCGGTCAGTTCTGAGGGCTTTTTCCGCAGCTGCTTTATCAGGGTATCCAACAGATATACCGAGGACAAGCCTCTTGCTGTCAGGAATTTCCAGAAACTGTTTTATGTCCTGCGCATAATCAGTAGCAAAGGCCTGCGGCACGGTCCCGAGTCCGGCAGCATGAGCGGCCAGCATCAATGTCTGTGCAAAGAGACCCATATCAAATATGGACCACGGGGTGAGGCTATTGTCCTGATACAGGTATATGGCATGAGGCGCCCCGTAAAAATGGAAATTTGCTTCCTTGGCTCTTTTCAGGATATTCGGATCATTGAGATCAATCCCCGTTGCTTCAGCACGTTTTGTCATCAGGCTGTCTATGCGTGACTGCTCCCTGTGAGGCCATGACTGAGGTTCCGGGATATCAGGACAGGGAGGTGTCCCTTTTTCAATCAGGGTTACAAGCATTTCGGACAGGAGCTTCTTTTTTTCACCCGAAAGGATGATCAACTCCCATGGCTGGGTATTCTTGTACGATGGGCTGTGCCTGGCCGTGTTGATAACATCAATCAGTGTATCCTTTGGCACAAGATCAGGCATGAACTTCCTGATGCTCATTCTGGTTTTAATGCATTCAATAGTATCCATATTGTCTCCTCTAGACTAACACGAGGTTGTCTCTGTGAATCACCTCGTCCGAGTATTTATATCCCAGGGCCTTTTCTATCTCAGAGGTTTTTTTGCCCCTGATTTTTTCAAGGTCCTTTGATGAATAGTTAGTCAGCCCCTTGGCTATTTTCTTGCCCGCTTTATTTACACATTTTATGTAGTCACCAACCTCAAAACTGCCTTCCACCTGTGCTATGCCTGATGGCAGAAGACTCCTGCCCATTTTTATTAATGCATTCACTGCTCCGTCATCAAGGTATATCGCGCCTTTAGCCCTGACGCCGTATGCTATCCATCCCTTTTTAGATGACATGCGCTGTTTTTTTGGTTCAAAGTATGTCCCCACCGGTTTACCGTCCACAAGCCTTGCAAGAAGTCCTGCCTTTCTCCCGTTTATAATGACAACAGGAATGCCATGATCACTGGCCTGTTTTGCAGCAAGCAGCTTTGAATACATCCCTCCGGTACCGACCGTGCTGCCTTTCCCGCCTGCCAGCTTTTTAACATCAGATGTGATTGTTTTAACTGACCTGATAATCTCAGCTCCCTTACGTACAGGATTTTTTGTGTACAGCCCGTCCACATCAGACATGATAACGAGCATGTCAGCCTCAACAAGACCGGCTGCAAGTGCGGCCAGCATATCATTATCTCCAAACTTGATCTCATCAACGGCTATCGGGTCGTTTTCATTTATCAGCGGGATAACACCATAACTGATCAGGGTGAACAGGGTGTTCTTGGCATTTATATACCGCACACGATTAGCAATATCCTCTCGTGTCAGGAGAACCTGGGCGACTTTATGCTTGAACTCTGCAAAATGATGTTCATAGGCCCACATGAGACTTGATTGACCAATAGCTGCTGCTGCCTGCTTGAGCTTAATATCCTGAGGCTTGCCCTTGAGTCCAAGCTTTTTCAGTCCTGCGGCAACTGCACCTGAAGAAACAAGCACCACTTCATGTCCCCTGTCCATTATCCCGGATATATCTTTAGTAATCGTGCGCAGTCTTTTTGTGTTAAGCCCCTGCTCTGCAGAGGCAAGGATATTACTGCCGATTTTTATCACTAAACGTTTCATTGTATGGATCAGGATTCAGGGTTCTGTTCCCTGACTACTAACTACTGTCTACTGTTTCCTGTTTTTATGCTCCTCCACCTTTATAGCCAGGTACTGGACCATCTCATTTATGCCTTCACCTGTTACAGAACAGATCGGGAAAAAATCATAGTGTTTATCTTTGCAATATTCCTTAAGCCTGTCAAGTCGTTCCTGGTTACCTTTTATATCAAGCTTTGTACCTGCAACTGCCATCGGCTTATCCATAATGCCAGAGCTGAACAGTTTAAGTTCATTATTGATCTTCTCCAGATTATCAACAGGATCGCCCTCTGCCATTTCTGATATATCCACAAGGTGAAGAAGCACAGACGTCCTCTCAACATGCCGCAGAAACTGGAATCCGAGACCTGTCCCCTGTGATGCTCCTTCTATTAATCCGGGAATATCAGCTATGACAAAACTGCTGAACTCTTTATATTTCACAACACCCAGGTTCGGCACCAGTGTGGTGAAGGGATAGTCAGCAATTTTTGGCCGTGCCGCTGATACAGTTGAGATCAGGGTGGACTTGCCGGCATTTGGCATACCGATCAGGCCGACATCAGCAAGGAGTTTCAGTTCAAGCGTAAGGGTTATTTCTTCGCCCGGTTCTCCCGGCTGTGCATATCGTGGTGTCTGATGGCTCGGGCCTTTAAAATGGGTATTGCCAAGACCGCCCCTGCCGCCTTTTGCTGCTGTATACTCCTGGCCGTCCCCTGTGAGATCAAACAGGGCTTCACCTGTTTCATAATTTTTTATAAGAGTCCCCGTAGGAACAGGGATGATAAGGTCCCT
The DNA here is from genome assembly GCA_947258735.1 of Thermodesulfovibrionia bacterium. The sequence continues at coordinate 25,773 of CAMYJJ010000003.1, forward strand.
GCCGTTTCGGCCGTGTCTGTCCCTGCCCATCCCGTGCTGGCCCTTTTCAGCCCTGTACTGCTGCTGGTACCTGATGTCAATCAGGGTGTTGATATCATGTTTTGCCCTGAATATGATGTGGCCGCCCCTGCCGCCGTCACCGCCGTTGGGCCCGCCTTTAGGAATGAATTTTTCCCTGCGGAAGCTGACACAGCCTTTGCCGCCATCTCCTGATTTTATATAGATTTTTACCTGGTCGATGAATTTCATTTTTTATGAAGAAATGTACGTGAATACCCCACTTTGTAAACGGGATGAAAAGTTCTCCTTTCAAGTTTCCCCCTTTGGAAAAGGGGGATTAAGGGGGATTTTACGATATATTTCTCCAAAAAATCTCCCCTAGCCCCTCTTTGCCAAAGAGGGGAATAAACAAAGAACATGATTAAGATCAGTGCCCATAAAAAAAGGCGAGTTCATTAAACTCGCCTCTGGATTACCTAATAGATAAAACTAATTAACGCTTTGTTCAGCCGGATACACACTGATCTTCTGTCTTTTTTTGCCGTAACGCTCAAATTTCACAGTGCCGGTGATCAGGGCAAAGAGCGTGTCATCTTTTCCCTTTCCGACATTAAAGCCGGGATGGAACTTTGTTCCCCTCTGTCTGACAAGTATATTTCCTGCCTTTGCAGCCTGTCCGCCATATATTTTTACGCCAAGTCGTTTAGACTGGCTGTCACGGCCGTTTCGTGTGCTTCCCACACCTTTTTTATGAGCCATACTGCATCCTCCTGATCATGAAACCCTGTGACGGGTATTAATTCAATGTAATTTTATTAATCTTAACCGAGGTGTACTGCTGCCTGTGGCCCCTCAGTTTTCTGTGGTTCTTTCTGGTCTTCTGATGAAATACTAACACCTTTTTATCCTTGGCAGTGCCGATAACATCAGCGCTGATTTTTGCCGAGGTAATATAAGGCTTTCCATAGGAAATAGTATCGCCGTCTGATACCATGAGCACATTATCAAAGGTCACGGATTTCTTATTATCGATCCTGTCGATCTTGATCGTTTCGCCTTCAGAAGCCTTATACTGTTTGCCGCCCGATTCAAATATTGCGTACATCATATGCCTCCAATTTAAAGATAGACATTATTTTTAACATAAAGTCAGAAATAATGTCAATTTCAGCAGGAGTTATCCATATATATTTTATTTTCGATTATAATAAAAAGGTATGCATAAACTTGTCCTTTTTGACATAGATGGAACATTAATTACTGCAGGCGGCGCAGGGACAAGGGCCTTAAACAGGGCATTTCAGACCCTGTTCGGTATTGAAGAGGGATTCAGGACCATATCCATGGCCGGAAAGACAGACCCCCAGATCATGAGAGAGGGTCTAAAGATGCACAGGCTGGACCATCTGGACGGCAATGTGGATAAAATGATCGAGAAATACCTTTATTACCTGAAAGAGGAGATCGAAAACCCGATGAGGCATATAATGCCCGGCATAAAGGAATCGCTCGATTTGTTCGAAAAGAGGGGGATGATGATTGGGCTTTTAACAGGCAACCTTGAAAAAGGTGCAAAGATAAAACTGAAACCGTTTGGTATATATGATTACTTTAATTCAGGCGCCTTTGGCAGCGACCATGAAGACCGTGATGAGTTATTACCCATCGCTATTGAAAAGTATAAAAAACAGGGGCTGGAATATTCCCCGCAGGACTGTTACGTCATTGGAGATACACCACGTGATGTGCAGTGCGCCAAGGTCCATGGCGCACATTGCATCGCAGTGGCAACCGGGCCATATGCAATGAATGACCTTCAACATACCGGGGCTGACATTGTTATCAAGTCCCTTGAAGATGTGGAAGGGTGTTACCGCTTTATTGCAGGAACAGGATATCGAGGTTGAACCTCGATATGGGTTAAGATGATGAAAAGAGTTATTGTAATTTTGCTTGCTGCATTGCTGTTTCCGTGTTTGACGGTACAGGCCGATTCTGACAATGTCGTCCTTGTAACCGGGAAGAAGGTGGATTATATACTTGTAAGGAAAGCATCCAAGGAACTGACCCTTTATGCGGGATCACGAAAAATAAAGACATATAAAATAGCACTCGGCAAAAATCCGGTCGGTCATAAAGTCAGGGAAGGAGACCAGAAAACACCGGAAGGGCTTTATTATATCGATGCCAGGAAGAATAACAGTAAATATCACCTTGCCCTGCATATTTCATATCCTGATAAAATTGATGATCTCAAGGCCCGAAGCCTTGGGGTTTCCCCGGGCGGCGACATCATGATCCATGGCACAGGGGATGAATACAAATGGATGGGCAATCTGCATGCCTCCATTAACTGGACTGACGGCTGCATTGCTGTTACCAATAAGGAGATTGAGGAGATCTGGAGGCTTGTCCCTGACGGCACGCTTATCGAGATTAAACCATGAACAGGAATGAGCGGGGCCGGACGCATTTCATGAGGAATGTAATCGTATCATTTATATTGATGCTTTTCATTCCTGCCATGGCATCTGCGATGAGCAGCAGGCCTTCGATCAAGCAGGAATATCTCTTTGAGTTTTCTCATATTAACTTTGCCTGGGGGTTTCAGATGTCAGGAATGTATATTGATAAGCAGGGTAATGTTTATACATATGACCATAGTCATGAGCCCTGGAAACCATCGAGCGACGAGTATCTGACAGAGCAGGACCTTCAGGAGAAATTTGCCCATAAAAATGAGCAGGTAAAAAGCATTGATATATCTGTGCTCAAAAGGATGCATAAACTCATTATCCCTGCCAGCAGGGGGAAACTATCCGAACGGGTGAACAGGTGCTTTGATTTTGGGAGTGGCAGTTACAGCACATACCTGTATGATGCTCAGACCAAACGATATACAAACGTGTTGCTGTATCAATATGGTGATTGGGCTAAAAAGAATTTGTCTGAGGAAGCAAAGGTCTTGTATGAGTGGCTGTTTGACGTTTTTGGAAATGAACCGGCCGATTGTACCCCCTGAAGTTTATCCCTCACACATTAAACTTGAAATTAATAATGTCACCGTCCCTGATTTCATAGGTTTTGCCCTCCAATCGTGCCAGACCTCTTTCCTTAACCTTAACCATTTCCCCATCTGATGCAATGAAATCATCATAACTGACCGTCTCGGCACGAATAAACCCCCGTTCAATATCAGAATGAATTTTTCCTGCAGCCTGCTGCGCAGCAAGCCCTTTCCTGATGGTCCAGGCCCTTACCTCATCTTTTCCCACCGTCAGAAAGGAGATCAGTCCCAGCGCGTCATATGAAACATGGCAGAGCCTGTGCATGGCCGGCTCCTTTATTCCAAGGTCTTCAAGAAACACGTCTGCTTCATCAGCGGGAAGCTGTGCGATTTCCATCTCGATCTTTCCGCAGAGTGCCATGACAGGAGGCACAGCGCCAAGGCCCTTTTCTTTAAAGTATGTTTCTATATCGTTATGAAGAGCTTTACCATTATCTGAATTTATATCTCCTTCATCAATATTCAATACAATGATCTCCGGCATTGTCGTGAGGAACTGATAAGGAAGCATCTGCTTCATCTCGTTCTCATTGAACGGTATATCTCTCAGGGATGTTTCTTTTTCAAGGGCCTCCCTGCATTTTAATAACAGGCCTTTATCCGAGTCATCCTTTTTCTTGCCTTTCTTTGCCTGCTCCTCTATCTTCTCAAGCCGTTTTTCAACAAACTCAAGATCACCAAGGATAAGCTCATCCTCAAATGAAGATATGTCCCTTACAGGATTCACACTATTTTTTGGGTGAACAATTGTATCATCCTCAAATGCCCGCACCACATGAACAATTGCGTCAGCATCCTTGATCAGGTTGAATATTTTTGCGTTCTGCGTAACATCACCGGTCGTAATTCCGAGGTAGTCGATATATTCAACGGTGGCATAGGTTGTTTTTTTCGGATCATATATATCGACCAGTTTATCTACCCTGGTATCCGGGATTTTTACAATTCCGTGATGTGGCTCAATTTCAGCGGAGATGGATGCGGGGTAAGCAGTCGTCTCAAGCTCCTGACCGGTAAGGGCGTTAAAGACCGTTGTCTTGCCGGAGTTGGAAAATCCTGTGATGATGAGTTTCATAATTAATAGTCCGCAGATTACACAGATTTTCACAGATTATCAAAAAAAGATTTTATTATCTGTTTAATCTATTAAATCTGTGGATAAGATTAAGATATTGCCTTAAATGCCTGATAGGCTGCACGGGCTGTTTTGTTTATATCTGCATTGCTGTGTGCAAGAGACATGAATCCAGACTCATAACCTGACGGTGCCAGGTAAATACCTTTTTCAAGCATACTCCTGAAGAATCTGGAAAATGCCTGCATGTCTGTCTTGGCCGCATCATCAAAATTGTAGACCTCTTTATTCGTAAAGTACGTGCAGAACATGGTGCCTGCCCTGTAAAATTTAGTTTCTACTCCTGCACGCTTCGCAGCGTCCTTGAGGGCCTCTTCAAGGGCTGCTGATTTTGTCATTAGTTTTTTGTATGTTTCAGGCTTTGAGAGTATTTTTAATGTTTCGATACCTGCGGTCATTGCAAGCGGATTTCCTGATAATGTACCGGCCTGATATACAGGACCGTCAGGTGAGATCATTCTCATGATCTCTTTCCTCCCGCCGTATGCACCGACCGGAAGACCACCGCCGATTACCTTACCGAGACAGGTCATGTCTGGTTTGATCCTGAATGCCTTCTGTGCCCCGCCATAAGACACCCTGAATCCTGTCATGACCTCGTCGAAAATAAGAACTATGCCGTGTTTTTTTGTCACCTTTCTCAATCCTTCCAGATACCCCGGTCTGGGCAGGATTAATCCGCTGTTTCCGACTACCGGCTCAAGTATGACGCAGGCGATGTTCTTACCCACCTTTTCACAGGTTTTTCTTACGGCTCTTATATCATTGTAGGGAAGGGTAATGGTGTTTCGTGCGTAATCTTTGGGAACCCCGGGGCTTGTGGGAACGCCAAATGTAGCTGCCCCTGATCCGGCCTTCACCAGAAGTCCGTCAGCATGGCCGTGGTAACAGCCCTCAAATTTTATAATTTTGTCTCTGCCGGTAAACCCCCTTGCCGCTCTTATGGCGCTCATTGTTGCCTCAGTACCGGAATTCACCATTCGTATGATATCCATCGAAGGGTAGGCTTTCCTGATCATGGTCGCAAGATCGATCTCTAAAGGAGTGGGTGCTCCAAAACTGGTGCCATAGTCAGCGGCTTTTTTAAGAGCGCCTGTTATCTTCGGGTGTGCGTGGCCCAGAATCATAGGTCCAAAGGAAAGGAAGTAATCTATAAATTCATTTACATCAACATCATAAATCTTTGATCCTTTAGCGGATGTAATAAAGATCGGATTGCCGCCAACTGACTTGAATGCCCTGACCGGACTGTTGACGCCGCCGGGTATGATGTGTTTTGCCTTTGTAAAATATTGTTTTGATTTCCTGTGATTCAATGCCATGGCAGACTCCTGTAAATTAATAATGTTGAAAGCTTTTTATTTAACAATAATTAAAGGGTGGATGTCAAAAGAATGGTTGGCGGATTGTATTACATATGCGTTAGATACGCAGGGGCGAACGGCCGTTCGCCCCTACAGTTTATTTTTTTACATAGGTGATGGCAGAGATAATCGCCCCCTGGGGGTCCTGGAATGCGAAGAGCCTGCCGACTTCGGGTATATCGGTGAGCGGAACAATGGTTTTTGCACCTAACTCCTCTGCTTTTTTTGCCGTGGCATCAACGTCATCAACGGTTACGTATACCCCCCAATGCGGAGGAGTTCCCTGTGCCTGCTCAGGGATGGGCATGATGCCTCCCGCCTCTGTTTCACCGGCCTTGAGGACCGTATAGGTCATGTCTCCCATGGGCATATCATCTGTTTTCCATCCAAATAATTCAGAGTAGAATTTTTTTGCTGCTTCCGGGTCTGATGTCATCAACTCAAACCAGCTGAACGCTCCATGCTGTTTGAATACATCTGTCACGATATCCTCCTTGATTTGAAAGTTAATAAGCTGGCAGTAAATTTAATTAAAATTATATCACTATATCAGTGGTGGTACATGATTTTTATCATATCGGGAAGCAGTCTCTGTAATCTTATCTTCGGGTTTAATACCCTGTGGCTTGCCACGTTTGTCATACACGCGAAAGCGGGTATCCAGGAGTGTAACGTGCTGCGTGGTTTCTGGATTCCCGATTAACAGACCCCGGGAATGACCGATGTTGATACCCCGTTGTTTACCGCGGGGCAGTTCATTTAGTTTAATAATTAAAAGATGCTTATGACTGCTGGTTATCCAGGTTTCTGATGCTCCGTATCCTCTCTAGCACCGGCGGATGGGAGTAATGAAATAGCGCATAAAGAGGATGGGGGTGAAGATTTGATAAATTGTCTTTTGACAGCTTTACCAGTGCGCTTATCATGCTTTCCTTATTGCCGGTCTTTTCAAATGAATACTTGTCAGCCTCATGTTCATGTCTTCTTGAAATATGATTGGAAAGAGGGCCGAAAGGAAATGATACGAGTGAACCGAGAAATCCTATTATCACCAGCTTGGCAAAAAATGAATTCTGTTCAATATGAAAAATACTTAGCAGTATGTCACTCTGAATGAGGTGATAGGCTAGGTAAAGGGCTATCAGCGCGATCACTTCTGTGATAGCAATATGCTTTAAAACATGTTTTTTCTTCCAGTGTCCTGCTTCGTGGGCCAGTACGGATATGATCTCATCGTAATCCATCTTTTCGATAAGGGTATCATAAAGCACGATACGCTTTACTTTGCCGATTCCGGTAAAGTAGGCATTTGTATGCTTGGTCCGTTTTGAAGCATCCATGGTAAACACCCTGCTTACCTTTATCCCGACTTTCTCCATGAGGTCACGTATACCGCTTTCCAGTTTCTCATCTTCAATAGGGGAGAACGTGTGGAATAAAGGCTCGATTACATAGGGGGCGATATACATCATAAAAATGCTGAAGGCAAAGAAGAAGCACCATACCCAGAACCACCAGAGATCAGGACTTTTCTGAATGATAAAGAGGCCCGCAGAAATTAACAGTGCCATCAGAACAGTCGAAATTATCAGGGACTTTATTGTGTCCGTTACCCACAATTTGAACGTCATTGTGTTAAACCCGTATTTGTTCTCGATCTTAAACGTATTGTACAGACCGAAGGGGATCGAAATGATTGTTTCAGCATAGGTGATTAACAGGAAGAAGACAAGACCGGTAAGAATAAAATTCATGTTCAGAGAAACAATCCATGAGTTATAGATGTTGAGCAGTAGTAACATAAAGACGATAAACACAATATTGTTGAATACAGATGATATAAAACCGAACCTCGTATGCTCCACATTATAGTCTCTGGTTTTGCTCAACAGATCCTGATCAATGTGCCCTTCGAATTCACCGGGGATAATGGAACCGTATTTTTTTAAATGCGCAAGGTTGAGATAATCCAGCCAGTAGCCAAATGCGACGATTGCTAGGTATGCTGCAATAATTAATGTTAAATATATGTTCATTGATGTTCATGTTTCGGCAGGGCACGTTGCAACGTGCCCCTACATTTAATATATGACATTAAAAAAGCCACAATGTACAATGCATCACCGATAATCAGAAGTCCATACCCATACGGCTTCGGCATCTGCTGTCTTAGAGTTGCTCCGGTATCATACATGAATGAATAGAGAATGATAAACGTGGCTGCACCTGCAATGACAAACGATGCCAGGGAAGGCCTGAAATCCTCTCCTCTGTCAAGTGATCGTGTAATAACAATACTGCATACTATCATTATGATAGAAATCGAAACAGGTGCAATAACAGGCCCTATCCAGGGCAATGGAATCAGGAACAGGATGTCCCAGTCCAATAATGTAGCAGGCCAGTTGATAAGTACTTTCAGCCAGATATAATAAAATATGTCCCACATGCCAAAGATAAATATTAAATATGCAAACCGTTCCCAGAACTTTCTGCCCGATATATGGGCCACAGTCATAAGCATTATTATGGTTGCTATCTCGCGGCAGACCTCAACAATGATTTTATAATCGGTTAGCGGTTTTAAGGGGAAGGCAAACCCTTCGGGATAATAGATTGCCCTCAGATAGACGACGACAGCAGATTCGACAAAGGCCATTGCAATGGCAAACAGGGAAAGCCAGAGGAATTTGTTCTGATTCTGCCTCATAGTCGTTTAATATAATTAATGTGGTGATTTCTTTAATAATTTATTCGAGCAGACATAGTACATAAAAGATTAAAAATAAATAATCAAAAATAAGGATGTATTAATAAAAAAGTTCCATAGTTTTTACTTTTAATTTTTAATCTTTTATTTTTATGCAGATAAGATTATATGGTGTTACTTATTTCACAAATGGTTTTAAAAACTAAAGTTCTAATTTAAAAAGAGACTCCGCATTTACGCTCACTCCATTTAATTTCAGGCTGAGATGAAGGTGAGGGCCTGTTGCCCGGCCTGACATGCCGACAAGACCTACGGTCTGTCCTTTGGCTACCTTATCACCCTCTTCCGCCTTAAATTCAGACAAATGCATATATACCGCATACAGTCCCATGCCGTGGTCAACGATTAATGTCTTGCCTCCATAAAAAAGGTCTTTATTTAGCACGACTGTTCCTGCGTTCAGGGATTTGACCGGTGTTCCCTCTTTTCCCCTGAAGTCCATGCCTCTGTGAACACTTGTCTTCTTCTTATTCATGATCCGCTTTACACCGAATTCAGTCGAGATCTCGGTCGACAATGGTTTGGTGAAACTCCCATCCCATTTTTTTTCATTATTTAACGGCCATATTTTACTAAGAAGGACTGCTTCGTCTGTTGCCCGTTTCTGGTTCTCAGGGCTTAAGGTGACTTTGCCTTCAGGCAGGGTAAGGTGTATGGTCTCAAACTCCTTGGGCTGCAAGGTGACAGATGATGGATATGTATCTTCACCGGCAGTGACAAGCAGATTGTAACTGCCGGGGGCGGTATTCACATCAACAGGCACAAAAGCTGCATACCGATTCTTCTCTATCCTGTGCAGTTTTATGGTTTTCCCCATAAATTCGACCTTTGCAGCCGAGTGCGGATCGGCACTGGTCTGGACCAGAAACAGGTCACCCGGCGAAACAGTGTCCGGAGTGACCGTAACATGAAATGCCAGAACACTTGAAGGCAAACAAACCAGAATGAAAATGATTATGAGTTTATATATACATTTTATTAACAAAGTTATTTATTATATCAAAAAATGATGAAGCTTGATCAGGGTGAGTCGTGTTGAGGTTCAACCTCTTTGGAGGTTGAACCTCGACCCGTGTCCAGTTCTTCCAGCAGTTCCTTTAAGTCTTCGTATACCGCATTCCATTTCTTCCCTCTCAGGTCAAGCTCCACCCCTCCTTCGGGCAGAAACTTTATCATGCCTTTACGGCCAGCATGAAGGGCAAAGAGCATATCAGGGGTAACCTCTGTCTCTTCAGCAAAGAGGACCCTGTATCTTCCGGCAGCATTATGAATTCTCGTGATCATGAGTTTTGATGCCATGACCTTGAGTTTCATAATGTCGATCAGGCGCATTGTCTTTTCAGGCGGCGGGCCAAACCTGTCCTTCAGTTCATCACGTATCTTTGTAAGGATGTCCACCTCCTTTGCTGTTGCGATTTTTCTATATAAACTCAGCCTCAGTTCCGGGCTTTCTATATACTCCTCAGAAATCATGGCTGTGATGTTCAGGTCAAGTTCGGTCTCTATGTTCGGGGCAACTTTTTCACCCTTAAGCTCTGATACCGCATTCTCAAGCATATCCATATACATATCAAAACCAATGGCGCTGATATGTCCTGACTGTTCAGCGCCGAGGATATTGCCGGCGCCCCTGATCTCAAGGTCTTTCATGGCAAGTCTGAACCCTGCGCCGAGATATCCCATCTCCTGTATGGCCTGGAGTTTCTTTCGGGCCTCCTCTGTGATGATGTCTTCACCGGGAATGAGTAAATAAGCATAGGCCTTGACATCTGAACGGCCTACCCTGCCCCTTAACTGGTACAGGTCTGCCAGTCCGAACCGGTCTGCACGGTTAATGATTATAGTGTTGGCTGAAGGGACATCCAGTCCGGATCCGATAATGGCAGTTGATACAAGGATGTCAATCTCCTTATGAAAAAATCTGTGCATCACCTGTTCCAGCTCCTTCTCTTTCATCTGTCCGTGGGCAACGCCTATCCTTGCCTCCATAACAAGGTCCTGAACAAAATTCCCGATCTGGTATATGTCTTTAATTCTGTTATGGACAAAAAATGCCTGACCTCCCCTTGCAAGCTCTTTTGCAAGGGCATCCCTTATGATGTCAGCACCAAACCGGGCAACCGTACTTTTTATAGCCATCCTGTCTTCAGGCGGGGTCTCAATGGTGCTCATTCCCCGTATGCCTGAAAGCGCCATATGCAGTGTCCTTGGTATGGGCGTTGCTGACAGACTGAGCACATCAACATTTGCTTTCATGGCCTTGATCTTCTCCTTATGGGTCACGCCAAATTTGTGCTCCTCATCTACCACAAGAAGTCCAAGGTTGAAGAATTGTATTTTTTTCCCAAGCAGCCCGTGAGTTCCGATGATTATATCTATGTCTCCTGCTGCCAGGGATTTTAACGTGTCATTCTGTTCAGCCCGGGTCTTAAACCGGCTCAGAAAATCTATCTTGATCGGAAAGGCGGAAAATCTGGTAACAAAGTTTTCGTAATGCTGCTCTGCAAGTATGGTGGTTGGCACTAACACAGCCACCTGTTTGCCGTCATAGACCGCCTTAAAACAGGCCCTCACCACAACCTCGGTTTTTCCATAGCCAACATCACCGCATAACAGCCTGTCCATGGGCAGCGGCTTTTCCATGTCGCGTTTAATTTCATTAATTGATGTAAGCTGGTCAGGCGTCGGTTCGTACGGGAAAAACCCATCGAATTCTTTATGAAGCTCTGTATCATCAGAAAACACATTGCCTGTTGCAGAAGTGCGCCGGGCATATATCTTGATCAATTTTTCTGCCATCTCCTTTATCTTCTTTTTGACCTTCTGCTTTGTCCTCTGCCATGTCTTGCCGCCAAGTTTGTCCATTTTTGCCTTAACGCCTTCCGGGGCATTGTATTTCTGGACATAGTTAATCCGCTCAAGAGGCACAGACAGGGTGTCGCCGCCAAGATACTCTATCGTGATAAAATCATCCTCAAAACCCTCAATCCTTTCTTTCCTGATCCCTGTAAATTTTCCGATGCCGTGTTCAATATGTACCATATAATCGCCTTCCTTAAAGTCTTCAAT
>CAMYJJ010000004.1 GCA_947258735.1 Thermodesulfovibrionia bacterium
GTATTTAATGTTCTGGAATATCGTTATCTCTTTATGTGTTTTTATTCCTGCCCTGGGGTATACACGGTGGGACATATATGCCCTTGGATATGGTTCCTCTTTAGTGTTTGTCGTGATGGGGCTGATAACAATTTCCCTCGTATACATGAGAAGTTCATTATCTTACATCTTCATTGCTTATATCGTGGCATTTAATTTTAAGCTTCTTCCTTCTGAAAACGTCTTTGATTATGTAACTGACGGAATATTATTTTTCATTTCTCTTGGCGGTTTAGTTGCATTATCTCGCAGGACGCACAGGAACTATTCATAACGTATCTTTGGCGTTCATTTACATGTTGACGTTAACAGTAATGTTCCTTCAGTCTGGATTCCGTTGACCGGTTAAATTTCAAAATGGAAAGGGGTATAAGGTCACTGATGTATAAATCAATAATTCAATAGAATAGTGGGGTCGAGTATTACATCCCTGATATTGATATTTTGCCAGGAAAATGAAATTGAGGATTGCAGTTAAGTCAATAAAAAAGACCCTGCCTGCCTGGATTCATACGGAAAAAATGGATTGCCCTATTATTCTGCAATAGCATATAAATCAAAATGTTTCCATTTCAACATATCTTCTTTTCTGGTAATGTGAACAATTTCTGCATTTGAATCAAAGCTTGAGCAATAATAAAGCGTATATCCTAAAGAATTCAGTGTTTCATATTGCTCAAATTTTTCATCATTACTATTTTTACCAAAACATTCAGTTATCAAAACAGGCCGGTGCTTATTCAGAAGGCTTGAAATGGATTTAATTATTTCTTTATCATAGCCTTCCGTATCAATTTTGATAAGTTTTAAGTCTTGAACCTTATCTGGATACTGATTCAGCAAGAATTTTTCAAGTTGTATGCCGTTTACTTTTGTTTCGAGAGAAAATGTACCATGTCGGTTCTTCTGTTGCATGGAAATTCCCCCATTGTTAAATGATGCTTCTGACGAGTTGTAATAAAATTCATCATCTCTATCTGTAATAGCAACGTTATGAGGCACAATATGTGTGTTATCAGGATTTAATTTTGTATTTTCTACCAGTATTTCGAATACATAGGGATTAGGATCAAAGGCCAATACCAGACCATTCTTTCCGGTAATCAACGACATTAATACGCTTGTCTGACCAATGTTAGCTCCGATGTCAATGGCAACATCACCTTCTTTTAAAAATCGCTTAAAAAAGGTTATATCTTTCAGCGAGATTTCGACTTTATGAACAAGAGGATTATCCCAGTTTGTGAAATTAACATAGTTGTATCCTTCAATATAAAATGAGTCGACATGAAACGGATATTTTTTTGTAACGCGCCTGGCTATTTTTCTTCTTATAGAATTAGTAAGGTAATTAATCATTATTAATATGTTTATGCAGTTTCGCTGCTAAGTGCAATCTCATTTACTCAATTTTAAGATCTGCAGATCTATGCCTCATAAGAAATCGATTCTTATGCGAGATATTAATGTAACAGACAGAACGCTGACCTGGCAAGATTTCACTATATATATGCTCAACAGCACCCGCAGGAACCGCCAATCATAATAACGTGACTATGGTAATACGTATTCGTTTCATTCCACCCTTGCAGGCACAAAAGTATTGATCTGAAATCTATATGAAATAGCATTAGTCATTCAGGTATGAATGACCATTGATTTCTTAAATAGTAGTAACAACGCCAAACGTACTGAAAAACTGATGATATCGATGTGGCAGCTGTATATTTGGAGAACTTAATCTCGTTTAAATCTCTCAGGCGCATTGTGATAGGAGAGGTATCTGGATGTTTCATACAGGCCTCTGCAGAGCTGTTCCATTAAACCTGCCTTTTCAGGGTATACATGTGAAACATTGTCCCGTGGTGTCTCACTGTCAAGCAGATGAAGACTCCTGTTTGATCCGTCACTGTTCATTTTAAAATAATATCTGCTACCCAGAAGAGCAAGTTCCGAAACCGGTCCATGATACACGATGATAAAGGCATATCTGTCCCTGCCCCGGTCATTTTTAAGCAGGTTTCTGCCCAGCGTTGTATTCAGATATGGTGTTGATGTCAGGGAGGCAACAGTGGGCAGGATATCCATTTCACTTGCAATTGTGTCCATGACTCTGCCTTCAGGTATTATTGAGGGCGCGTATATAAATAACGGTACATGAATTCTCGTAAGGGAGAGGTGTTTTTCTGCTATGGACCTGTGCTCGGGCTGTCCGGGCAAACCGTGGTCGCCAAAGAAGACAAAAATGGTGTTGTCAAAATACTTCTCTTTTTTCGCTGCTTCCATGAACAGACCTATGCCGTGGTCAATGAACCTGAAAGCGTTGAACTCTTCAACAGAGACATATCCGTACTTTTTTACCTCTTCTTCGTCTTCATCCCTGTATTCAAAACCCCGGTTGTCTTCCGGGATTGTGTACGGCCTGTGGCTGCCGGAAGTCTGGATAATGGCAAGAAATGGCCTGTCATTTATTTTATTCAAAACATTATTGGCTTCCTGAAAAAGGTGGAGGTCAGAAATTCCCCAGACATCAACTCTCGGCGAGTCATAACTTCCTTCTTCATAAATATCTATATCAGGAATATTATGGGAAAGGAGTCCCCGTATATTTGCCCAGCTGGCGCTTCCCCCGAGGAAGTAAAGTTTTTTATAACCATCAAAGGAGTTTACTATTGTATGCTGCTTGACGATCAATGGATTTCGGGAAGATGTTTTGTTAACTTCCATATCAGGCAGGCCGGTTATGAATGTAAAGACCGACCGGGCAGTGCCTGCATGGGGGACATAAAACCTGTTAAACAAAATTGATTCCTTTGCGATTGCATCAATATGGGGAGTTGGATTAAGAGGGTTGCCTGATATCCCTGTTTTATAAAATGCAAGGGATTCAGTCATGACAAATATGATATTCGGCCTTTCAGACAATAAAGATGGGTGTTTACTCTGTCTTGTAAAGTTCAATGATTCTTTATCCGGTTGTTCAACGTCTATGTAGGATGCCACCAGATCATAATACTTTTTTGTCTCATCAAGGTCGTACTTGACCTCTCTGTTTTTCATGGTATCAAAGACGTGCAGCACAGGATTTAGCGTCAGTGAAGAAGCAAAGTGATGGGGGGAGAAAAAAGCATCAGACCAGCGAAGTGGATAATATGAAAACTTGCCATATATCCCGGCCATCCAGAGAAGGACCATGAGGGAGTAGAGGATGATATTTTTCCATCCCGTCAGACGGGTATAGTGAGCATTGCTAACGGTTCTAATAATGAATGTTATACATTTTGTGAACAGAAATATGAATACAGCAAGACCGGCAATCCCCCACAGCACAGGATATGTTTCCCACATCATCTGCAGGGAGATAAGCGGATTGTACATGAATCGTATGGCAGAGGCGTTCAGCCTTTCCGTGAGATATGCGTAATGACCAAAGTCAATCATGTACAGGACCAGAATCAGGGAATTTATGACCGCCATGTATATTGACCAGTTCTTTTGCGCTTTCGGCTTATCAAATATTCTTACATATCTGATACGGGCGAAGAGAAACACAGGGAGTTGTATGAGCAGTACAAGGCGCAGATCAAATTTGAGGCCGAGGTACAATGCCCTCATCAGGTACTCTGCAGTGAGGGGATCAGCAGGGTTTTGGAACTGGATGAGAAACACCAGCCGAAGGGCTGTAAAAATCAGTACATTAAGAATTACAAGGACTGACATTAATCTTAGAAATCTTATTGACATATGAAACGTATCTCTTACTCAGATTCTGTCATTCCCGCGGGTTTTTGAGCGGGAATCCAGAGTTTTTTATAATGGGCTGGATTCTCAATGCGAGTCCCGGTGCGGGTCTCCGCCAAGGGTCGCTCCGACTTCGCGAGAGTCGCTTCGACCGGCTAAAGGAACGCCGGAATGACATCTTTTTTTTTGATACCTCGTATCTCTGCTGAGGGGTTGTTCATTGTAATTAATCTATTTCAATAAAGATACCACCTGAGAATATCCTTGCCCCAGAAGAGGCTTATAAGTGTTCCAAGGGCAAGGTAGGGTCCAAATGGTATTTTTGATCCCCATTCTCTTCCCTTGATCCTGATAAGGATAACTCCGATGATCGACCCGAAGAGACTCGCCAGAAAGGTGGTCAGAATAATGGCCTTCCATCCCAGCAATCCGCCGACCATGGCCATCATCTTGATATCACCTCCGCCCATTGCGTCTTTCTTCAGGATTGCCTTTCCAATGACCGCAATGAGATAAAAGGAACCGCCGCCTGCAATGAAGCCAATGATAGACGATTTGAATCCCAGCAGCTCCGAAGGATGAAATGGGTCAGGAAGTATGGTTGCGCCCAGAAGCAATGCAATCGGTATACCGGGCAGGGTAATGCTGTTTGGAATTATCTGATGCTCAAGGTCTATAAAGAAAATAACTATGAGTGCAGAAATAAATATAAGATATACGGCGAGCACGCTGATGGAATTAAGTCCGAATATGTAAAGCGCCAGCACATACAGCGCCCCGTTAAGAAATTCAACAAAAGGATACTGAAAAGAGAGCTTTGTCTTACAGTCCCTGCATTTCCCGCCGAGGATGATATAACTCAAAATGGGGATATTGTCATAAAACCTTACCGGTGTTCCGCAGGAGGAACACCGTGAGGAAGGAGTTACGATTGAGCGGCCTTCCGGTACCCTGTAAATACAAACATTGAGAAATGAACCGATTAAGGAACCGAAAATAAAAAAAATGATATAGAGCATCAATCAGGAAGTTTATTGATGCTGTCAGCCTTGCTATTATAGGTATCAACAGATTCCTGCAGGTGTTTAATCTCTTCAAGGGTTTGCTGTACCATGGTGTCCTTTAATACATCCTCTTCCCCTTTTTCCTTGAGTTCCCTTACCCGCTTGCCTACATCATTGTAGAGGTCATTTATCTTGCCTTCAATTTTAGTTTTCTCATACAGAAGTTTGGCAACAGATGTCTCAGCCCTGGTCCTCTCAGCGAGATACGAGGCAATCCACTTGACCCTGAACAGTCCGGTATTAAAACTCTTTTTTACCTTATCTATCATAGACCCTCCAATAATTTCAGATTATAGAGTATAAAATTATGAAATATAATTAGCAATAGACTCTAGAATAAGGGACAAGGGCTCTAGGATTCAAGGGAAAGGAGAAAAGGGTTATGTAATGCTGCATAATAAATTTTCTTTCTGATGTCATGCCCTTTCACTTGAATCCTCGCCCACCCTGACCCCTTCTTCATCCTTTTAACTCTTTATCAATTCAAGTCTTCCCATCCACATCTGATGCAGTGCAGCCTTTAAGGCAGGACAGCTTTCCAACTCAGGTTCGGTCTCTGCCAGACGAAAGGCCTCGTGTCTGGCCTGTTCCAGAATTTTTATGTCTCTTACTATATTGGCTATTCTCAGGTCAGGGATGCCTGACTGCCGTGTACCGAAAAAATCACCCGGTCCTCTTATGGCAAGGTCTTCCTCAGCTATCTTAAAGCCGTCACCTGTGGACTCCATGGCCTTCAGCCTGCTCTTTCCGTCTTCGCTGAAAGGAGGGTAGGCCAGTAAGAGACAGAACGAATCATACCTTCCCCTGCCTATCCTGCCGCGCAGCTGATGAAGCTGTGCAAGACCAAAGCGTTCGGCATGTACAATGAGCATGAGGGATGCATTGGGAACATCAATCCCTACCTCTATGACAGTTGTCGCCACGAGGATATCAATATCTCCGGCCTTAAACCGGGCCATCACAGTCTCTCTTTCATCACGTTTCATTTTTCCATGAACCAGGGCCACGCTGTTATCAGGATATTTCTTCTGTACTGCGTCTGCTCCGTCAATTGCGGATTTAAGGTCAAGCTTTTCAGACTCCTCGATCAGGGGGTAAACAATATATACCTGCCTGTTCTTTGAGAGTTCATCTTTAATCCGTGCATGTATACGGTCTTTCTGTGAAGAAAAGAACATCTTTGTGATGATCGGTTTCCTACCGGCCGGGAGTTCGTCAATGACAGAAATATCAAGGTCTCCATACAGGGTCAGGGCCAGTGTCCGGGGTATGGGGGTTGCCGTCATGATCAGGATATCAGGGTTACTGCCCTTGCTTCTCAGGGTCGCCCTCTGCACAACGCCGAACCTGTGCTGCTCATCTATAATTGCCAGTCCGAGATTTCGGAAATGCACCTTTTCCTGTATAAGGGCATGAGTGCCTATTATGATCTGCACGTTTCCTTCCGAGATAGCATCCAGTACATTGTCTTTACTGCCTGATGTCAACAGGGCGACATTCAGGCCAAGTGCCTCGACCATTGTATGAATATTAATGTAATGTTGCTCAGCGAGTAGCTCTGTCGGGGCCATCAGACATGCCTGATATCCGTTTTCAACTGCGATCAGCATGGAAACCAGTGCCACGATGGTTTTCCCGCAACCCACATCACCATGGACAAGCCTGTTCATCGGGAGATCTCTTTTCATGTCTGATGCTATCTCCCTGATGACGCGATCCTGGGCCTGTGTAAGCTTGAACGGCAGGTTTCCCGTAAAGGCATGCACCAGGCCGCTTGTGCTGTATTGAAAACTGATGCCTTTTTCCTGCGCTTCTCTTTTCTTTAAAAATGCAAGACCCAGTTCAAGCAGGAAAAATTCATCAAAAATCAGTCTTTTATGAGCCGGGCTGGCACCATCGTTAAGGACGGTGATATCATCACATGTTTCAGGGAAATGGACCTCCCTTACTGCCCAGGGCAGGGGGGAAAGGTTATGCCTCTTCATGATATCCCGGGGCAAGTATTCACTGACAAGGGACGCATAGGTCTCTACGGTATTGAACATGAGGGTCCTTAGCTGCTTCACTGACAGGCCTTCTGTGGCTTTATAGACGGGGACTATGCGTGAGGTATGAACAAGCCTGTCTTCATGTCCGATCAGTTCAAAATCAGGGTTATCCATTTCAAGCCCGAAGCCTGAATAAGGATTGCCCTTGACAGTCCCGCTTAATATAACTTTCTGGTCTTTGGAAAAAAATTTTTTCAGATAGGCCTGATTAAACCATCTGCATTTCATCTGTCCGGTCTCATCAGCAAGGACAAGCTCAAAGATCTTCATTCTCTTTCTCGGGGTCGTTATGACACTGGATGAGACCACTCTGCCTGCAGTCGTTTCCTGGCTTCCGGGAGCAAGATCACGTATGGTCTTCAGGTTTTTTCTGTCTTCATACCGCCAGGGGAAAAAAAAGAGCATATGCCCCAGGGTACTCATTCCCAGTTTGTCCAGGAGTCTGGCGCGGGCAGGTCCAACGCCCTTTACATACTGGACAGGGGTATCTTCAGATATAAGGGATTTGTTTTGTGAGGCAGTACGCTGGACGTTATTACTTGTCTTGCTCTTCATCCTCAGAGGCTAGCTCCTCCTGGGATCCGGTTTCAGTCCGGCCTTCATCAGTTTCCGTATCTTCTAAGTTCATACTGTTTTCTTCCTGAAGCTCCTCGAACTGAGATTCTATTTCACCTTTACGAATCTTGTTATACTCAGTTTCACTGATAATATCAATGTCCCATCCTGTAAGCTTCATTGCCAGCCTGACGTTCTGTCCTCTTTTGCCGATAGCAATGGAGAGCTGCTGGTCATTGACCACGACCATTGCTGATTTTTCATCTTCATTAATACCGATACTTTCGACAACTGCCGGACTCAGGGCTTTAGCTATCAGCACCCTGGGATCATCTGTCCAGGGAATGATATCGATTCGTTCACCCCGCAACTCCCGTACAATTGACTGTACCCGCGTACCCTTCATGCCCACACATGCGCCAACAGGATCTACCATGGAGTTTTTTGACGATACGGTAAGCTTTGTCCTGTCACCTGCTTCCCGTACGATCTCCCTGATCGTTACAAGACCTTCATAAATTTCAGGTATCTCCATCTTGAACAGTTCAGCAACAAAATTCGGGTGAGTCCTTGAAAGAAGGATGACCGGCCCTTTGGGTGTGACCTTGACCTCTTCAATATAGGCCCTGATCGTCTCGCTTCGTTTCAGTGTTTCACCGGACAGGGTACTTTTGATCGGCAATGTTGCCTCTGCCCTTCCCAGGGCCACATAGTAACTTCCTTTTTCTCTCCGGATGATTACACCGCTCACGATCTGTCCGGCCTTGTCCTTGTATTCATCAAAGATCGCCTCTTTCTCAGCCTCCCGTACTCTCTGAAACAGTACCTGTTTTGCCGTCTGCGCAGCTATCCTTCCGAAATTCTCGATAGCAATAGGGGCCTCTATGGTGTCGCCCGCTTTCTTGCCGGCCTCAATTTTCGATGCCTCCCTGACTGAAATCTCTTCGTTGGGATCAGTTACTTTGGCAACGATTGTTTTAAGGGCTGTCATGGCAATCTCACCTGATTCATCATCTATCTTAATACTGATCTCGGCTGCGAGACCGTATTTCTTTCGAACAGCTGATAAAAGTGCAGACTCAAGCGTATTGAGAATAGACTCCTTGGGGATACCTCTTTCCTTGCTCATCTGTTCAATTATATGAATAAGTTCGCGATTCATTATATCTAAACCTCCAATTCCAATCTGGCGCTGGAAATATTATCGTATTTGATATTCACTTCCCTGTCTTTGGGAAGGCGCAGGAGAATGTCCCTGTCTGTTGCCTCTGCAAGCGATCCTGAAAAAAAAGTCTGTTTGC
Organism: Thermodesulfovibrionia bacterium; assembly: GCA_947258735.1. Next base: position 8,749 of record CAMYJJ010000004.1, read on the forward strand.
CGATCGGCTCCCGTGTTACCACCCTTACCATGTGTCCTTTGAACCGGATAAAATCCTCGGGCTTTTTTAAGGGCCTGTCAAGACCGGGAGAGGAGACTTCAAGCACATAAGAGTAGGGGATCGGGTCTTCAACATCAAGTACAGCCTCTACTTCCCTGCTCACCCGCTCACAGTCATCAATGGTCACGCCTGCTTCAGACTCAATATAGACCCGTAACAGCGCTTTTCCACCCATTTTTTTCAGATCAATGTCCACAAGATCTATGCCAAGATCGTTTATGACCGGCTCAACCAATTCAATCACGTTAACCTGTATTTCCTCTATTTTCATTTACATATATAAAAACAAAAGAGTGGGAAGACCCACTCTTCAAAAGTACAGCCAAGGTTTGAAAAAACTAACCTGAAGAATAGCACTTTTCAGATAAAAAAACAAGAAGAAAATGGAAATCTCAATTAATATAGGCAGGTAGAGATAATTTCTTAATGCAGGTTCGAGGCATAGTGGCCGGAATTACATGGTGTTCCGCAGGTGGCAACCGATGCGAGACGAACAAAGGTCTTCATTCAAATTGTCGCTCAGCATTTTATCTGATATAATGCTAATACATATTTTATTGTTAATCTTCTGAAACACTGAACATAAAAATCCAATAAAGGGAGGCATGACCATGAGTACAATGAATACACCCATGAAGTATCTTGACAAGGCATTAAATGCACTGCGCGACCTGGGCCTGGTACCGGAAACAACAGAAGAAGCACCTGTCATTTCATTGATTAACCAGATCACTGCCCTGGATGAAGAACGGGTTGTCGCCATTGCCCGTACACTGAGCCAGGCATCACTGTTTAATGAGGTTGTCAGGGAGCAGATCACCAGCATGAAAATCGGGGAACGGTATGAGGACATCACCAATTCCTTCAATACTATCCGGGAAGATGCAAAGGAAATGGTTGAACAGATAGAGGACGGCACAATAAACACCTGGGAGCGTCTGCAGAATATGTGGATGAAGGTTACACGGGGGGACATTCCCCACCGTTTTGACAAGATAAAAGAGGTGTATCTGGAGGTCGCCAATGATTCCAAAGACCAGATTCAACGTGAGCATCTTATACTCAGCTCGTATCAGGACTTTCGTGGTGCGCTTAAGGAGTCTGAGGTGCTGGCATTTGAAGTCCTTGAAAAAGCTGATAGTCATTTGGACGCGGCAAAAAACCGCTTACAGGATGCTGTGAAAAAAGTTGATGCCTATACGGGAAATGATCCTGCTGAGATGGCCAAGCTGGAACTTGCCAGGGATGAGACGATCCGGGACGTTCAGAATGAAGAACGACGGTATCAGATTTCAAAGGACCTGTCTGACAACCTGACCGTGAGCTACAATACATCAGAGGTGGTCATGGCCCGGCTCCTGCAGACAACCACGGCAAAAGAACGTGTATACCAGCAGGCCATAAGTTTCTTCGGCACTAACGAGACTGTTCTGACGGCACTCAGCGCCTCCTTTACCGGCATCCATGGGTTACATGAAAGTACGCAGACACTGAATGCCATGAAAGAAGGGGTCAGCAAAAGTCTGGAAGACCTGGGAGATATCGGAGGGAAAGTACAGGAAGAAGCGCTTAAGGCAGGATACGGGCCGACCATTCGTGCTGATGCGGTCAAACGTCTCGTTGATTCTGTGGTGAACTATCAGCAGCGCTCACGCGAGATTATTGAGGAGATGCGTAAACTCAGCACTGAGAATGCGCGGGAGATACACGATGCTGTTGAGGACGGCAAGCAGCGCCTCGCCCGGCTGGTCGAGGAGGGAAAGGCTCTCCCTCCAGCTTCTACTGGGCAGGGATCATAAAATATTTTTTTATTAATGATAATTCAATCTGTATTCCCCTCTTTGGCAAAGAGGGGTCAGGGGAGATTTTTTAAAGAAATGGTTCGTAAAATCCCCCTTAATCCCCCTTTTCCAAAGGGAGAAACTTAAAAGGAGAATTTTTCATCCCCGTTTACAAAACGGGGTATTAAAGTTCATTTTTCATAAAAACGGGAATTAAATACTTATGGCAGAACAAAATAACAAGCGTCCTCTGGATGAACTCATGCTTGCAATGGATGTAGTCGATACATTGCGCCACCAGGATATACTGGTGAAGCGGGAACTGAACGCTGAAGATCGTGACAGCAAAATGATCGAACGGCTGCGGAACATCTATGCATCTCAGGGAATGGATGTGCCTGACCATGTGCTCAAAGAGGGCGTGGCAGCACTCAAGGAAGAACGCTTTGTCTACAAGCCGCCGCGCCGGGGCATTGCTACTGCATTGGCACGGATGTACATCGCAAGAGGAAAGTGGGCAAAACGTATCAGCCTGGTTGCCCTTGGGATTGTCCTGCTGTGGGGAGGTTTCCAGTACTTTATTGTCGGGGCTGATGAGCGCAGCAGGACAAAACTTTTGAAAGAACTCGCAACTCAGCGTGATGCTGTACTGCGACTGGCAAAAAACGACACTGCAAAGTCCACTGCACAATTGCAGTATGAAAACGGGATGACCGCACTGCAGTCCGGTTTAATGGAAAGAGCTGACACGGCAGCTGAATGGCTCAGGGACATCCGTGCCCGGCTTGAGCAGGAATATGAGATACGGATCGTGTCACGTCCGGATGAGTACAGTGCCGTATGGCGTGTCCCGGACCTGAATCCCTCAGCGCGCAATTACTATATTATTGTAGAGGCAATAGCTCAGGACGGAAAACCGTTGACCCTTCCCATAACCAGCGAGGAAGACGGCAAGACCAGGGAGGTGGAGAGATGGGGCATCCGGGTCGAGCAGAATGTATATGAGCGTGTCTCAGCTGATAAAAAAGATGACGGTATCATTCAGAACCGGCGCTTCGGAGTCAAACGGCAGGGATATCTGAAGCCCGAATATATTATGCCCCAAAAGGATTCAGCTATAACGAAATGGTAGGAGACTGATTGTGTGGACCGGAAGACAGACACTCGGATCGATTGACAGTACGTTAAAAAAACTCAAGGACCAGTTTGAGCAGACAGACAGTCAGGTCCAGGCAGTAAACCGGGAACTGGTGGAGCTGCGACAGCAGGAAGGATCTCACTATAATAATCTTGCACGGATCCGGCTAGATCGGCACATCAGCGGTGATATTGCAGACGGTCTTGACACTGCTAACCGCCGTGTTACCGAGCTGCTGGCTGAACGTGATGATGCTCTGACATCGCTGAATCAGCAGATTGAACAGGCCCGGGAACAGGAAGCTGCATTAGAAAAAAAACGGCAGGATCAGGGCGATCTGGTGGCCGGAGGAGCAGAAGAACTTGACAATGCCGAGGCTGACGTTCAGGCAGCACTTGAACAGGACAGTGCATATACGTCCCAGTTTGAAGAGGCCGGAAAATCAGACAGTGTAGCAAGGCATGCTGAGGAAAAGACTGCACAGGCAGAAGAAGACCGGGTCAATAAGGGCAGGCCGTACGAAGAGGACCCGTTATTTACCTATCTCTGGAAAAAGGGATATGGCACATCAGAGTATTCCGCAAATCCTCTCACGCGTTTTCTGGACACATGGGTTTCCAACCTGTGCAGCTATGACGAGGCCCGCCCGAATTACGCAATGCTGCTTGAAATTCCAAAACGTCTTCGACAGCATGCAGAACGTCTGCGTACTGCTGCAAACAGCGAGTTTGAGGTCCTGAAATCAATGGAAGAAAAGGCCTTGGAACAGGGGGGTGTCCCGGGCAAACGGGCCTCACTGGAAGAGGCAGAGCAGCGCGCTGACAAAACAGACAATGAGATTCAGGAGATCGAGACACATATTCAGGGCCTGCTCACAGACCGGGCTTCATTTGCTGAAGGCAGGGACAAGTACTTTCGTACCTGTATCGACACCCTGGCAGACGCATTCCAGCGGGAGAACATCCTGGCGCTCCACAAATATGCCTTGACCACTTCAACCGCTGAAGACGATGTGATCGTCTATGAGTTGTCTGACCTGAATGAGAAAAAGAAAGAACTCGATAGCTCATTGGAACAGCACAGAGGGATATATGAACAACAGCTTGCCCGGCTCAAGGAACTTGAGGGTGTGCGCAGCCGGTACAAACAAAAGCGTTTTGATGATATACACTCGATCTTTCAGAACGTAGGCCTTCTCACGCTCCTGCTGAGCCAGTTTCTCAATGGGTCGACAAGCGGAGATGACCTCTGGAGCACCTTGAAGCGGGAACACCGTTACCGCCGGCGGCGGTCTAATCCTGTATTTGGCAGCGGAGGTTTCGGGCAGGGCGGTATGTGGCGTCTGCCCTTTCCGGGAGGCGGCGGATCCATGCCGTTTCCCTTTCCCAGAGGCAGCGGCTGGCGCCGTGGTCCGGGCCGTGGAGGCGTAGGTTCAAGAGGGGGGTTTCGCACCGGCGGTGGTGTGTAGCAGGAAAAGAGATTGACGAACAGCGATTTTCGAATTACGATGTACGAAGTATAAAAACTCGTCATTCATCATTTGCAGGTATTCCCTTTGTCATTCGTAACTTGTGATTCATCACTCGTCAATACCCGTAATAACATTTTGTATTTAAAAGCCTGACACATTGATATTCCCGGTCGATCCTGTTGCCAGAGTAATAGTCCCTTGACCGCTTCCCAGTGTTCCATTTAGAAAAGTATTTGTTCTTACTTCGTCCTGAAACAAAAGATTTGAATCACTGATACTTCCGAAGGTAACATCGGCAGTAAATGCTGCCGATGTGTCTACGGGTATGTCCAGACTGATATTTCCATTTACTGTGCTCAGGTCGATTGTACCATTTGATGGTAATGTTACTTCACTGTCAATGATGCCATTTATGACACGTACCACAGCACTGCCGGCAATAGCAATCAATGTAACATTTCCATTCGTATTGTTTACTGAGACGTCATTATCAATGGTATCCAGGATCACGCTGCCATTGGTATTAGAAATCTGAATCTCTGAATCATTCGGCAGGGTTATCGTATAATCAACGATATATTGCCTTCCTCCGGGATTTTGCGGGTGAATCGTCTCTACAGATATATCGTTTGCCTGAGGTTGCACATCTACTTTCAGCATCGGCAACTGATCTTCGGCATCCTGGGTACTAACATCTGATCCAACGCGTTTTGTCGCTGTGATCAGGACCGAACTGGCCCCGGACATACCGGTAACGCTTACATTGCCATTTATACCCTGCACACTCACCCGCGAACCATTTCCGACCGGTACTTCTGCGGAAAAGGGTTCATTGGCTTTAAATTCCGTGTTACTGAACGGCGGAAAAAACCAACCGTCAGAGTCTATATTGATGTTCGTGTCACCACATGATATTAAACCGATGGAAGCGAGTAAACAAATCAATATGGTTTTGTCAATAAATTTGCTTTTCATCAGATACCTCCTTAGCGATCAGAATTGTTTCTGTTTTCTTACATAGACGTGTTTATCTATCCTGACTTTTGTCAATGTATTGAAAACTAAGAATATCACGCCCGGAACATCACCCCCGTATTTTGGGTATTATGATTGATGGTTTTGTGATAGTCAAGGGCCGGGTCAAAGATTGACGCACGACGTACCAAGCCCTATGATTACTCGACGAATAACCTTAACTTATCACACAGACTGCATCCTTTATTTAATACCTATCTCAAAAAAAACCAATTGTATTTACAATGCACTTCAAGTCGTCATTCCCGACTCGATCGGGAATCCAGGCTTTTAAAGGATTTCTGGATACCCGCTTACGAACTGCGGGCATGACAGAAACAAAATCGTTAATTTTGAGATGGGTTCTAGTAAAAATAATAACGTGATTTGAATCACCGCGCTTCTCTTCTAATTCGTCCATCATAGTAAATCAATGATTTCCAAGGAGGCAATTATCATGAAAAAAAACTATTATGTTTTCAGTTTGGTGCTGGTGGCTGTATTTGTAATCTCTATAGCTGATATGTCATTTGCTGAACCGCATGAGAGAAAAAATAGAGTGGCACGTTGGAATAAACATGCCAAGCGTGTAAATAATATTATCGTTATGGTACCGGATGGTATGGGATTGGCTGATGTCACAGCTGCCCGTGTGTTTAAAAATGGGCTCAGCGGAAAACCAATGTCTCTGGAAACGTTACCGGTCATCGGCTACCAGAGAACTCATTCAGCTGACAGCACGGTAACGGATTCCGCTGCAGCCGCCTCTGCATGGGCAAGCGGAGAAAAGTACAACAACGAAGAGATATCCTGCCACGATGCAAACACGGACGGGATATGCGATGATGATCCGGTGGAAACAATATTGGAGCTTTGCGCAGAAAAAGGAAAAACGACGGCACTTGTTACAACCGCACAGGTGACGCATGCCACACCAGCCTCCTTTGGTGCTCATGTACACAATAGAAGGTGCGGCACAGAAATTGCCCGTCAGTATATCGAAGAGACAGGTATTGATATCATACTGGGAGGCGGTATAGAAAAAAATAGGAGCACATGCATGCTGCCGCATACAACTGATGAAGATGTCAACGAGCTTATCATAAAAGCGCAGGATATGTATGGATACAACTATATCACCACAGTGGACGAATTGTTTGAGATGGAAATTGCTGAAGATACCAGAATTCTTGGACTTTTCAGTCCTGCCGGGAAAACGCCTGAAACGTACCGTGTTGATCCATCACAGACCTATCCGGAAGATGAGCCATTATTTTCAGAGATGGTAGCGGCCACGCTTGATATCGTTGAATTAAAGAGGAAAGGATTCTGTGCGGTTATGGAGGGAGCACAGGTTGACTGGGCAAATCATGTGAATGATTTACCTTACCAGCTGGCGGAGACCCTTGCTTTTGATGAAGCAGTTGAGGTTGTATTGGACTGGATCAAGTCTGATCGAAAGAGAATGAGAAATACACTGCTTATTGTCCTGCCTGACCATGAAACAGGGGGATTTGCCATCAACGGTCCTATTGGAGAAATCACAGAGCAAGGTGAGCTTGTAAAAGATGGCTGGACCACAGGAGGCCATACAGCTACTGATGTCCTTATCTGGAGCCAGGGCCCGGGCAGTCAATACCTCGGGAGAGCCATTGACAATACTGACCTTTACAAAGTTATGGTAAAAGTACTCCGCTAATCACGGGGTTGCTATCTCATGTAATCTGGAAGGGATAAATGGTCGGAGCGAGAGGATTTGAACCTCCGACCCCTGGTCCCCCAGAGCAACTCAGGAGAGGCTAAAGAGTTTCTTTATGATGCTAAGTAGTTGCTAAGTAATCTTTTCTCAATGGGGTTAAACCTACATTATACATTTAATAAAATCTGCAAAATGTACTTTGTAGGTTTGACCCCACATACTATCATTACCCCTCTGTGTCTCCCCTTGTAAAGGGGAGAATGCAAATCCCCTCCTTACCAAGGAGGGGCTAGGGGAGGTTGACTTCAACAAAAGAACGGAAGCTCGGTACGAGTCCACTGTGACAATCAAAAGGGGGATAAAAGACAAAGATAAAATGAGGCAAGAAAAAACTGATAGGAAAATCAGGAACACATCCCATATTTTCAGCCGTCAGCTTTCAGCAAAAAAGACAATTACACATTAAGAACGACCGTGACAAGTGACGCGTGACAATCCGTGGGGTCGCATTTTTATCTGTGATAAATGTTGATGATTAATACATAACGAATTATATAAAACGAAATATAAGATAAGTGACTTCCTTGCTCGTAAGCAGGTTGGACGGAAAACTATCACAGTTAAAAATGCGTCCCCACGGATGCAGAAAAGGCATTCCGGTTTCATCTCAACCTTCCCCCTTCAAACTTCACTCCCTATCCCCCTAACACCGGATACAACTCTGGAAAAAACCACCCCGCGGCATGAATAGGAAACCCCAACCTGACCTCTCCTTTCGGAGAATCCGAAATCAGCAAACCCTCCTCAAGCAGCATCCCCAGCAGATTTCGCCCCGTACGCTCCTTCAACCCCGAGGCATGAATAACATCACCCCGCGTTGAGCTGCCGTGTGTCAGGACTTCCTGCAGCATTCCCGATGCCTCGGCCCGGAGCGGCTGTTTCTTGCCCGAAGGCCCAGGAACCATCCCCCTGTTTCGAAGATCAACATAGTGCCTGATCCGCTGGATAAGTTCTTCCAGCTTCAGCAGCTCGCTCATGTATTCTACCTGGTCAAGACAGACTTCCAGAAAAAAACGGCAGAAATGTATCAGCCCTTCATTCGACAGGTTCCCCCTGCCGTCAAGGTCATTGCGTCTTTGAGCATCTGCCCGGCTGAGCGCAGCCTTATAATCGGAATTCCTGCGGGCAAGTCCGCGGCTCACAGACCAGAGCCCGTAGCCCAGTACCGGAATACGATGAAAATATGCCTCTGTAAACAAACGCGCCACCCGGCCATTGCCGTCGAGAAAGGGATGGATCCACATGAAACGATGATGCGCAGCCGCTGCAGCAACGAGCTTTGCCGCTCCGTGATGGCTATCCGGCACATAAACTTCTCCGAATCGTTTAAGGAGTGCTTCCAGAGATCCGCTTTCCGGCGGCACATGCCGTCCGACCTTTACCGGTTCCTTACGCAGTTCGCCCGGAACAACCCGGCTATCACGCCCTTTATCAGGGTCAGTCACAATAAGAAATTCCTCCGGCAGCTGATTATAAAATTCTCTATGTAGATGACAGAGAAAGTCCTGGCTTACAATATTGGTCCCGGACTCTTCCTGAAGTATCTTTTCCATATCCCTTTGCACGGTAATATGGGCAACACTTTCCAACTGGAGGTTGCGCTTTGCCGGTTCAGTATCGTACTCCTTCTTCATTGCACGGACAATGTCATAGGGATGAGTGTTATGGCCTTCTATAAGGTTGGAATAATAACTATTAATAATACGGAGCAGTTCCTGAAGGGTCTGCAGCGTGACAGGATGCTGCCGGCCGGCAAGGGCCGCGGACTTCTGGATTACAGATAAGGCAAGGTCGTGAAGCTCTTCAGCCTTATCAGGAAAGAGAGGCGTCATCATGTGTGTTCCTGTAGTCATATTAGTCTATTGTTGCCGATTATTTTGCCTGTTATATTATACTTATAACTATATATAAAAACTAGCTTAATTGCAAGATAATAACAGATTAATGACTTAATTATTGCCGATATATATGCCGATCTTTTTTCTACATTATTTTGTCTGATTTCAAACTCCGCACTTCTCCCTTCACTCTTTCTCAAGATATCCAAGCCCTCAGCGGGATCAGGTCTTGTTTCTTGCGTTCCTAATTATCCGTGGGATCGCATCTTTATCTGGCTTGGAATCGAGGTCAGTTCTCGACAGGTTGTTGCCCAAATACATAATACTAATAACTGTCATTCTGAACTTGTTTCAGAATCTATGGATAGTTAGAGGTTATGAGACCCTGAAACAAGTTCAGGGTGACAATACGTGGTTTGAGCAACAGCCTGTCGACATTCGACATTTAACACTTACAACACTTTTATCTCATGGCGAGAACTGACCCCATGTTTAAATACAGCAAGATAAATGGTCGGAGCGAGAGGATTTGAACCTCCGACCCCTGGTCCCCCAGACCAGTGCGCTAACCAGGCTGCGCTACGCTCCGATTATTATGTATATACGTCTTATTGCATGTTGTCTGTAAGTGTATTAAGGATATACCGGGAGTAATCTTTAATCAAGACCGGTGGATAAAAAGGAGCATCAGAGAAACAGTCGTGATCCTCCGTTCTCTTCATCTTTTCTGCGGGTTTTCTTTTTTGCAGCTGCCTTCTTTTTTGGTGTTTCTTTCTTTATTGCAGTTGCTTTTTTTACGGCAGACCGCGGCCGCTTTCCGTCTGCACTCCTGTTCAGGGAGTGTAAGATTTCCTTCAGTTTCTTTTTCACGCCATGGATGGTCTGTATCGAAACGGTGCGCCTGCTTTGCGGTTTGCTCGCAAATTTGTTCCGTACCCCGGCGATGGTGTATTTTTCCTTATAGAGGAGATCCCTTATCTTAAGGACCTGTTCGACATCTTTTCTGGTATACACACGCTGTCCTGTTTTGTTTTTCCTCGGTTTGAGAAAGGAGAACTCAGATTCCCAGTATCTGAGGACATGGGCTTCTACCTCAGCAATGCCGCTTACCTCACCGATCTTATAAAACAGTTTTTCCGTATTTAATTTTTTCTGAGGTGATGACCCCATTGAAATCTAAACCTTCTCCACAAGCGCTTTGAACTGAAGACTTGGCTTGAAGGTAACGACTTTTCTCTGCTCTATTTCCAGCTCAGTACCTGTTTTTGGATTTCTCCCTTTACGTGAACCCTTTTTTCTTACCAGAAATGTCCCGAATCCGGTTATTTTTATTGATTCACCTTCAGAAAGGATATTTTTCATCGAATCAAATAACGTCTCTACAATAGCAGTGGCCTCTTTTTTCGGCAGACCGATCTTCTCGTAGAGTCTTTCAGCTAAATCAGCTTTTGTCATAACGTGCCTCCTGTCATTTTTATAAATTATAAGAGGACATAGCCTCATTGTCAAGATAAAACAGGTAAAGAAATAAAATGCTATGGGCGAATTATAGTCAATTATGATACGCAGGGGCTGATAACTGCTCTTTCCGGCCTGATCACTACTTTCCTTACAGTATTACTCTAATACGGAACGTATTAAAAAACAAGCCAGGGCTGAGGTAAAAAGAGCTGTTCATATGTCATCAGCGCAAATCTGTCAGTCATTCCTGCTATGAAATCACAGACCATCCTGTTTTTGGACGATAGTGTTTCTTTAGGGTAATGCATAAACACCTCATCTGTATGTTTAAGGTAATATTCATACAGGTCCAGCAGTACCTTGCGCGCCTTATGAAATTCATGCTTTGACAGATCACTTTCATATACATTGCTGTACAGGAAATCTCTCAGGTCATGGGTGATTTTTTTCATTCTGCTGCTCATGGTTATCTCTGTCATATCCGACCTGATGGTGCTGTATACAACATCCTTGACCATAAGGTCAATCCGTTTTGACTGTGAATCACCGATCTTCAAAAACCTTGCAGGTATGCCCGAGCGTTTCAGTACTCCGGCCCGAATGGAATCATCCAGATCATGATTTACATATGCAATAACATCTGATACCCGAACGATCTGTCCTTCGAGGGTTTCGCTCCGGGTCTTTGCTGAAAAGATATTTCCTTTTCCCTTTGAGTGTTTGACTATGCCGTTTCTCACCTCAAAGGTCAGGTTCAGACCCCGGCCGTTTCTCTCCAGCATATCAACCACTCTCAGGCTCTGTTTGAAGTGATCAAAGCCTCCGGGGTATATTTCACGCAACACATCTTCTCCTGCGTGACCAAACGGGGTGTGTCCGAGGTCATGGCCAAGAGCGATGGCTTCTGTCAGGTCTTCATTGAGCCTGAGGGCCTTTGCTATGGTTCTTGCGATCTGGGATACCTCAAGCGTGTGGGTGAGCCTTGTCCTGTAATGGTCCCCTTTAGGGGCAAGAAATACCTGAGTCTTGTGCTTTAACCGTCTGAATGCCTTGGAATGGATGATCCTGTCCCTGTCACGCTGAAAACATGTCCTGATCTCTTCTTCTTTTTCCTTCCTCTTTCTGCCTCTGCTTTGGGAACTGAGACATGCGCAGGGATGGAGGGTCTGTTTCTCTATTTCTTCTGTCTGCTGACGAATTGATAATTTCTGTTTGCCCATATGTATTTATAAATGAGAAATTCTTAATAATCTTCTTTATCTCCCCCTTTGGACAAGGGGGAATACAGATACAACATCTATTTCCATGCGCTGACCAGTACCCCGTCTGCCACAGCTTTATTGCGGACCTTTTTAAATCCTGTTTTCCTGAACCACCTGCCTATCTCTCCGGGTGCATATGTACGGCCGCCCGACGTGTTGACAAGCATAGTAATGGCAAAGAGGGAACTGTACACAGGGGTGGTCCTGTCTTCATGTATGGCAAATTCATGTATAACGATTTTTCCATTTTTGGAAAGGGCTTTTTTGCATTTCCTGATGAGGGTTATATTGACCCTGTCAGAAAACATATGCAGTATCTGACTGATCAGAATAAGGTCATAATCCTTACCGATATCGTCCTTCAGGAAATCACCGCCCATATACGTAATACTGTTTTTAGGCAGGCCTGACTGTTTTGCCACCTTTCTGGCGATTTTCATGGTTTCAGGCAGATCAAACAGGGAAACGTCCAGCCCTTTTTTTGCCATTTCAATGGCGTATGTACCGGGGCCGCCTCCGAGATCAAGGACCTTATGAACATTGTCCAGACCGATACCTTTGATAACCTCACCTGCCTTAAGGACGGACAGGTTATGCATTCCCAGAATAAAAGCGGTATGGTTTCTCGGGCCTGATGCTGGTTTGCCGGTTTTTACAATTCTGTCCAGGCTCGACCACCTGTCCCATATCATCTCTGAATGACTGATAATATCACCCTGGTAATATTTTTTCCCTGAAACAAGCATACGTGAGGCTATGGGCCTGTTTTTATACGTACCTTTCTTTTTATGAATAAGTTCCATACCGGTCAGGGCATCAAGCAGGATTTCTGTGGCGCGCTTGTCAGTCCTTATTTTGCGGGCAACTGCAGAAGCAGTCTGTTCTTTTTCCAGAACATCAAAGATTCGGAAATTGTTGGCAGTAATAAGCACCCTGGCAGATTGAAAGCCACCCGACAGTCTTCTGATTTCCTTTGCCTGTTCAAGAATACCTGACATAGTTGTTTTATAGGCTATCTGTATGAGGACAGCTGATGAAGATACACAGTTAATAAAATAAAACTCTGTTTAAGCGTCGAGTCCCATTTTCTTCAGGGCCTCATCTCCCACATCTTTTGCTGCAGGGGCTTCTTCAGGGAGATACAGCATGACCCCGCCTTTAACGGGTCTGATGACGATCTTGCCTTCTCCTGCCATCTTGTTTGTGGCTTCAATGGGATCGGCCCCGTCATAATACTTCTTAAAGGCATTGTTGAAACCGGAATAGACAGTGTGTATTCCCTTATATCCGTCCTTCCTGAGACTGACTACCGCCTTTTTAATGAACTCTTCATGGGTCAATTTCCCTGTCATAAAGCCCTCCTTGGGTTAAGGTTATATGAAACAGATGTCATTCAAGCAATGATGCTTCCTTTTCTGCCGATCCATTATTGTCACTTATCAGTTCCTGTTTTCTGAGCTCATCTATTTTGCGCAGCGGCTTTTCAAGCATATTGGTCCTTGTAGTGACCAGTAAATCATATTCTTTTCTCGCAGACTCCAATCTATCACCCATGACGCTTACCTTGTCTTTGTAGAGTTTCCACTGTTTTGAAAACTCTCCCAGAAGCTTCAGAATTTCCGAGGCGGTCTGCTCAAGGTTGAAATTTTCGATGCCCTGCCTGATTACCGCAAGCACTGCATACAGAGTGAAGGGTGAACAGAGCACGACCTTCTTTTTCAGGGCTTCATCCATAATCGTAGTGTCAGACTCATTTATAAAACTGTAGACCTGCTCATTGGGAATAAACATCAGTACATAATCAACCGTGTGGTCAGAAGGATTTATATAGTCCCTTGTTGTAACCTGTTTTATCATCGTTCGAGTATTTTTCATCAACTCATCCCTGTACCGCTTTTTTTCGTGATCAGAACCGGCATCGAGGTAGTTGATGTAATTGTCCAGAGGGAATTTGACATCCATGTTGATCTTAAGATTGTTCGGCATGAGAAATGTAAAATCAGGCCTTCCGGATGATCTCTCAAGTGTCTTCTGCTTCATATAATTAACCCCTTCGACCATGCCGACAAGGTTGATGATGTCTTCAGCCATGCGTTCTCCCCACTCGCCCCGTTTCTTGGAACTTGCAAGGGCCTGCTTGAGATGGTCTGTTGTGTCCCTGAGCTTCGATGTAATGTCCTCATGTTTTTTAATGAGTGTAGAGACCTCAACATTTCCCTTGCTCACATCTGCAATTTTCTGCTGTACATCCACAAGGGTCTTGTCCATTGAATGAAGGGTCCTGTCAATCAGTTCTTTTTTGCTTTCCAGCTCCTTTGTTCCCTCAACGCTCTGGGACTTGAGTTTTTCCTCAGCAAGTTTTAAAAATTCCTCAGAGTTTTTAGACAGGGCATCCAGGGACAGTGAGCTGAATTTATCAATCAGTTCCTTTTCAATGTTTTGGAAGTTTTTATCTATCTCAAAATATTTAGCTTCCAGTGCGGCCCGGCTCTGGGACTCATTGTGGAGGTCATCCTGAGTTTTAGACAGGTCATCAGTCTTTTGCGCTATCTGCTGTCTCAGTTCGTTATTTACGGCTTCAGCACTTTGTGACCTGCTCTCCTGCACGGCAATCTCTCTGGACAGGCGGGAAGAAACAATGAGCCATGTAATTATTGCGCCCAGAGTGATGCCGCTTACTGCACCTATTAATAAATATCCCAATGCCTGTTCAGTCATAATGTTAATGTATCATTCCGGGCTTTACTATCCAGTCACAAGACCATTGCTTTTCATCGTCCTTTATGAGACATACTATGCATGCCGTCTCAAATTGAACAGCTGTATTGTCCTGATTTCCGCACAGAAGCATTGAAGCAAGTTTTGCCATATGAGGCAGATGTCCCACCAGCATCACATTCTCATTACTGTTGTTTATTTTTGAGTACCAGGTTTCAGGATTATCCATGGGCGACAACCCCTCTGCCTCTGAAATTCTGTTTTCCATGTTTAGTTGAGTTGACAGCACCTGAGCTGTCTGAAGAGCCCTTTTTTTCCCGCTGTGAAATATTTGATGAATATGCATCTGTATACCGGATATAAAATGAGAGATCTTTTTGATATCATTCATTCCTTTCTCTGACAGACCGCGGGAAGGGTCAATACCCTCACTTACGGCTTCTGCATGCTGTACCAGATATAAATACATACGTGTATAGAAACAATATTGATAAATAATACTCTATGTAATCAGACTTGTAAATAAAAATGTCTCAGTTTCAACGGTTAGAGCGGCTCATATACCCAGACTTTACCGCCAGAACGAGTCTCATCTTTTCTTATCACAAGTCTTTTTTTGTGAAGGTTAAGCAGCCTTGTCCCGCTGGTATTTGATTCAAGTCCTAATGCCCCGGAGAGGTCTTTTGCTGTGATTTTCCCATTAATAACGATATGTTTCAGTGTTTCTCTCAGGTAGTTATTCAGGCTCCCCAGAAGTGTTTTCTCCCCATTTCGCATCTCGGCCATTACAGCCAGTTCTTTCCTTTCAAGGGCGACTTCAATATTCTCCTTCTGGTTTTCATTGAGCCCCTTGAGGAGGATATACTTATCCCCATACTCATTACTCAGAAGGCGTGACACAAGTTTTGCAACTATTTCATCGGCACAGGAATAGTCTATTATCCCTATCTCGGTAAAATTCAAAGCAATAACAGCACCCTCTTTTTCATGTATGATATCAGCTTCAATGCGCTCCCTTACCACACCGCCTGACTGCCTGGTCACAAGGTCGGTCGAGCCGTTTCCTATCATGTGTCGGAGGATGTTAAAAAGATTATATGTAATCATACT
The DNA here is from genome assembly GCA_947258735.1 of Thermodesulfovibrionia bacterium. The sequence continues at coordinate 24,361 of CAMYJJ010000004.1, forward strand.
GTTCTGGATTAATCATGGCATGTATTGTATCAGAAAAATGTTCGTGAAACTGATGAAAGGTATAGAGTCTGTCATTTATCCGGGGCGATAACTGGTAACAATACGATAGATACGCGTAGGGTGCTTCTCTAGTTTCTGTTCAGCCCATTTCTGAGTCGGGAAGGTCCATTGCTTAATGATGCCGATGTATGTACCCGGTCAATTCCTATGGCAAAATTTTTCTTTACCGAATCTATTCTCCTGTCTTCGAAAACAGGAAGCTCTCTGCACGCACTGTTATCCCGTTCTTTTTTTACTGGTTTAGTTTTTTGCATTTAACACCTCCTTTTTTTGAAACATGTATTATTAATGTAGATGAGTCAGACCGCACGGTTCAGGGTCATTTTCTACATATACAAAAATTCCCATTCACTCTTTATTTCCAGATACGTCTCACAACTCGATGATTTGCTGCACTCGGGGCAGAAAAAATCACAGGCATGATCTTTATCAGAATAATCAAATTCTGAAAAGAGACCCAGATACCTTTCATGCGGCTGCTGAGAATCATCACTTGTAACTCTATGATAAGCCACAGTTTATCCTCATATTCACTTCAAGTTAACATGTTTCCATCAATTCAATTGAATCAATTGAATCATATATGTATTACTTTGTCAAGTAAAAAATGAAGGCCGGGAGTACATATTCTTAATCCAGGAATTTCTGACGGATGGAAATGAGATGCTGAAAGTATTCAATAAATGCCCTGTATAATTTGGCATTGTCATTTTCCAGACTGTGTAACAGGGGATCACAGAAGAAATGGGTACAGCGAAATGGCCTTGCATATCTCTCAAGGGTACATCCCCTGTTACTCATATATCGGCATGGTCCTGATGCATCACGGTCAGGCTGGTCAGCAGGTACTGTTTCATGAATTGCCCTGAGGAATGTTATATCATCCTGATCGTGTCTGCCATGTTTGTCCCTGCAGCAGAGGTGTGTGCAATCAGGACAGACAATGGCTGTATGCTTCTCTATAAAGGGAGAAACCGTACGAAAGACTTCCTTGATTTCAAATGCCAGTTCTTCCAGATTGTCGTGTTTGTTCATATTTTAAAAAGGTAGAAGTTAAAAGTAAGAAGTAAGAAGTTAAAAGTAAGAAGTAAGAAGTATGAAGTATGAAGTATGAAGTATGAAGTTAAAAGCTGCAAGTTCTCCCTTCCCACTTCCCACTTCCCATTTCTTCATTAAACTTCCGGCAGCATGATATTGATCTGTGAGCCGGGGAAACGGGGCAGGTTCTGTTCCCTGGCTTTTCCCCATGACCATGTGGGAATGATCGATAATTTTGCTGTTCCTGATCTGATAGATATTTTTCCGTTCCAGTTTTTTACAAAACTCCTGACTGCTGCGAGTCCATGGCCTCTGCCTTCATCCCTGTGTCTGGATATGCCCTGAAGCAGGGCCATTTCAATGGCCTCAAGGTCATTGGTGTCAGATAGCCTTTCAGAGAGAGAACCTGAAAACCCTATACCGAGGTCCATGACCGCAATTTTTACAACATTTTTATTGTGCTTCTGAAAACGATATTTTTGTATCCCGACGAACCCTGTGTGTTGACTGTGCTCTATGATGTTCTGGCACACTTCTGAAAGAGCAACAATAAACCCGTTAATAGCGCCTTCATCATAGTGGAGATGTTTTTTTAGGATATCATGGGCCCGGTTTTTAACTTTGCTCACGATATGATGTATATCATCAGATATTTCAATTGGCGTAATCTCCAGCAGGACATCAGAGTACGACTTCCGGAAGTATGTCTCATTCATGTTGGGAAGCCCGGAAAGCCCTGTAAAATAGAGTCCACAGTATTTAAAAAAATCCATCCGCTCAAGATATTTAAGAACATGCTCAGATGCTGGAAGAAACAGCGCTCTCGCAGAGTTCATTGATTTGAAATATCTGCCAATTTCAAGAATGCCGACCATACCAAAGGGATCTATGAAGGTGATGTCTTTCAGGTTTATGAGATCCTGCGCAGCAGCCAGTGAAAGGAGTTGATCAAAGGTCTCGTCAGATAATTGGGTGAACATAGTAATAAATTGTAAATTACAGATTACAAATTACAGATTTCAGATTTTAAATTAACTGCTAATGATCAGATCAATATTGTTATTTTAAACTCAATTCAATCTGAAATCTGTAATCTGTAATTTAAATTATAGTTCCGTCTTTCATTTTTATTATTCTGCTGCATTGTGATGCAAGGGTCTCGTTATGCGTGACAATGATAAATGTTGTGCCTTTCTCATTGAGGCTTTTTAACAGGTTGAAAAGTTCCTCTCCCGTGCCTGTATCGAGATTCCCGGTGGGCTCATCAGCAAGCACCACTCCGGGGTCCAGCATCAGGGCCCTTGCCACAGCAACTCTCTGCTGTTCCCCGCCGGACAGTTCTCCGGGTTTGTGAGTAACCCTCTCTGACAGTCCTACTTCACCGAGCAACTGCCTTGCCTTTTTATCGGCGTCCTCATGACTGATGCCGGCAATCAGTGCAGGCATCAGGGTGTTTTCCAGCGTGTTGAATTCAGGAAGCAGATGGTGAAACTGAAACACAAAACCGATTGAACTGCTTCTGAAGCGGGCCAGATCATCGTTGCCGAGTTTTAAAAGATTGATGTCCTGGTAAAATATCTCACCTGATGTCGGCCTGTCCAGAGTGCCCAGGATATGAAGCAGCGTGCTCTTGCCGACCCCCGATGGTCCGGTGAGCGCTGTCATTTCACCCCTGGAAATTTCCAGCGAGACATTCTTTAAGACATGGAGCTGTCTCTCCGGGGTCTGAAATATCTTGTCAAGATTATTTGCTTTAAGTAGCGTCTGCATGAAATATCACTTCTCTTTTGCCGGACTGATAGTATCGTCAGTCAGCGTGTCCCTGAGCTGATCATATGTCTTATGGACTTTTTCCCCGCCTCTTTTTACGTCATCCACAAAGTCACCGAACCTTGAAATAATATGCCCGGCTTCTGTAATGCCCAGTCCAAGTGTGCGAAAAGGATCACCGCCTTTCCATACGGCAAGGACAATGACCGCGAACGACAGAAACATGATCATGGTTATCGTCCTGAATATGAATTTAAACATTTATGAACTCGTCCCCTTTTCAGGTCTTTTTTCATTCATATCGCAACGGTTCAACAGGGTCCAGTTTTGCCGCCTGCCATGAAGGATAAATCGTGGCAATGAGTGTAATGAAAATGGCCGCCAGAGGCACAACAGTAAAATCAAACAGGTTCATTCTGACAGGCAGGTAACTGAGATAATACACATCTCCGGGCAGGTTGATGAATTTGTATGTTTTTAATAATTGGCAAAGTATATATCCGCCGGTTACTCCTATACAGGTACCGACAACACCGATGATGAGTCCATGAATAACAAAGATAGACATGATGCCTCTGCTGGTGGCGCCCATGGTCCTTATGATGGCAATCTCGCGGGCCTTCTCAATGACGATCATGATGAGGTTGCTGATGATATTAAACGATGCGACCAGGATTATCAGCGTAAGAATGATAAACATGACGATCTTTTCAAGCTTCAGGGCGGAAAAGAGATTTCTGTTCATCTGCATCCAGTCCCTTGCATAATAGGGCGGCCCAAGCATCAGCTCTATATCATCTGACAATTTACCAGCATTGTACACATCATCTATTTTCACTTCTATGCCTGTAACAGAATCACCGTAGTTAAAAAATGTCTGTGCCTGTTTGATATGAATAAATGCCAGACTCGAATCATATTCATACATGCCGGCCTCAAAAAAACCGACGACCCTGAATTTCTTCATCCTGGGAATCATTCCCATGGGGCCGACTTCGCTCACAGGAGACACCATATCGATTTCATCACCGATAAACAGACCGAGATTTCTTAACAGTTCTCTCCCCAGTATTAATCCCGGCGGGCCGTCTCCTTCTCTTAACCCCTGTACATTCCCGGATGTAAGCTTATGCAGTATCTCTGTTGTACCGGTTCCTTCAACAGGATCAATTCCCCTGACGACAACACCATGGGCCCGGTCACCAGAGCGCAGCATGACCTGTCCATAAATAAAAGGCGCAGCATCAACAACCCCTTCAACATTTCTGATCTGCTGCTGCACGTCGCTGTACTCTGTGATCCGTCCTTTATACGTCAGCGCCACTACATGGGCATTGACCCCCAGGATCTTTTCCTGCAGGTCTTTATGAAACCCGCTCATTACCGAGAGGACGGTGATAAGGGTCATAACACCCAGGGCAACACCGGCAATGGAGATGAATGTATTAAGAGAAATTCCTTTATGTCTTTTTTTTGACCTGAAATACCGGAAGGCTATCAGAATTTGATAAGGGAAGTTCATAATGAGAAAGGGGTCAAGCCTGCCTGCCGCCAGGCAGGGGTTCGAGGGTTAAAGGGTCCGAGGGAAAAAGAACATATGAATTGAGTTATATACATTAGTTGCTGTCCGAAATGGTGATGTGTAATGAATTTTATCATATCTATTCACTGGACCCCTCTAATCCTTTACCCCTTGAACCCTGTTTCAGTGTTCCGGCCGTAACTGGGGGAAGAGTATGACATCTCTTATCGATGCTGTATTGGTCAGGATCATGAGCAGCCTGTCAACTCCAATTCCTTCGCCGGCAGCAGGCGGCATGCCATACTCAAGGGCCCTGACAAAATCTTCATCCATATAGCTGGCCTCTTCATCACCCTGTTTTCTTGCTTCCGCCTGTTCAAGAAACCTCTTCATCTGATCAGCTGGATCATTTAATTCTGAAAAGGCATTTGCTATTTCTCTCCCGCCGATAAAAAGTTCGAACCGCTCAACCAGCTCAGGATTGTCTTTTTTCCGCTTGGCAAGAGGAGAGAGTTCTACAGGATAGTCTGTGATAAATATGGGTTGAACAAGGGTGGGCTCAACTTTTTTTGAAAAAATTTCGTCGAGGATTTTACCGTGGCCGGCTTTTTTATCGATATCTATTTTATTGCCGTGAGCAAACGCCCGCGCCTGTTCTACGTCCTTAAATACATCCCCTGGTACCCCCTGCTTCTCCATAGCTTCCATCATACTCATCCGCGGCCATGGCGGCGTAAAATCAATCATCTCACCGTTATGTTCCTCTGGTTGCTCGCCAAAGGGAACGAGCAGACTTCCGTTTATTTCTTTGCAGAGGTGCGGTATCAGCTCTTCGGTAAAATCCATAAGGAAGGTGTAGTCCCTGTAAGACATATAGAACTCAAGCATGGTAAATTCAGGATTGTGCTTTGCTGATATACCTTCATTTCTAAAGTTCTTGTTGATCTCATATACCTGTTCATACCCTCCTACTAGGAGTTTTTTTAAATAAAGTTCAGGAGCGATCCTGAGAAACAGGTCAAGGCCCAGTGCATTGTGGTGTGTCTTGAAAGGGCGGGCTGCGGCGCCTCCCGGGATCTGGTGCATCATGGGGGTTTCAACTTCAATAAAACCCCTGTCATCAAAAAAATTTCTGATGGATTTAATAAGCCTGCTCCGCTTTGAAAAAAGGTCTTTGACATGCGGATTGACTATCAGGTCGACATATCTCTGTCTGCACCTGGTTTCTATGTCCTTGAGACCGTGCCATTTCTCAGGGAGGGGCCTGAGCGATTTGCACAGCATGGTAAGCGTACGGACCTGTACAGTCAGTTCATTTGTTCTTGTCCTGAACAGTGTTCCACTTACCCCGATGATGTCTCCGATATCAAGGTTTTTAAAAATGCTCTGGCTGGAGGTGATCACATCTTTGCTGAAATAAAGCTGGATCTTTCCTGAACCGTCCTGAATATGGGCAAAAGCTGTTTTCCCAAAATTTCTGAAAGATATAATCCGTCCTGCTACGGTACAGGCAATCTTTTCTGCATCCAGTTCGTCTTTGGTGAGCGGATCATACTCTTTAACAATCTCAGCAGCCTTGCCGCTCACAGTGAAAGCTCCCCCATACGGTTCAATATGTTCTTCTCGCAGCCTGTCCAGCTTTTTGATTCTTTCCTGAACCTGTTCGTTGCCTTCTTCCATTGCGGGCCTTTCTAGTGATTGATAATGGGAAATAAAACAGGAAATTGAAAAAGGATTGACCTTATCAGCAGGTGATGTGTTACGTTGCCTTGCCTATTCATCCAGAAGTCCGGAAAGAATTCTGGTCTTTTCTTCGACCATCCTGTCAAAATCTTCCTGACCGGTTTTGAGTTTGAAAAGCTCATCTGCTATGCCAAACGCTGCCATGACCGTTGCCCGTGTCTGATTAATATTTGGAACAGCGCTGTATATCTCTTTCAGTTTTTCATCGATATACTTGGCAAGCGATTTAATGTATGCTTCGCTTTCTTCGGTTTTGATAGAATAACTCTGGCCAAGTATCTGGACTTCAACTGACTGCATTCATGCTCCTATATCTCTACAGACTCAAGCTCCTGTAGAAGGGTCTCCACCTGGGATCGTACTGTTTCACGTTCAGTATTGAGCCTGTCAAGATCACTCTTTAACGAATCAACGCTGCTAAGGTCCTGTTTGACAACCCTTAATTCTTCATTTTTATTATGTAGTTCCTGTTTTAACTCTTCTATCTTTTTGTTTAGACTATCTTTATCAGAATGCAACGTTTTGATTTTATCAATGACTTTATTGATTTTTTCTTCGAGAACCTGAATATTGTCCAATGATCGACCCTCCTTCATAAAGCAGTACACGTGCTATTAATAAACATGTAACTTATCAAAGTGATGTTAAAAAGTAAAGACCTTATAAGCTCGGAAGCGGGAAAGCGCGTAAGCGCGTAAGCTCGCAAGTGTATAAGCTCGAAAGCTCGTAAGTCTACAAGATATTATGATTAAAAGTTCGTTAATTCACTTCCGTACTTCCACACTTCCACACTTCCACACTTCCGCACTTCCGCACTTCCACACTTCCGCACTTCCGCACTTCCGCACTTCCGCACTTCCGCACTTCCACACTTCCACACTTCCACACTTCCACACTTCCACACTTCCACACTTCCACACTTCCACACTTCCACACTTCCACACTTCCACACTTCCGCACTTTTACCCATTTACCCCTCGATCCGGCTGATAGAGACAGGAAGGCCGTTGATTGTGCGGTATTGCCAGTAACTTTTGAGCACCTTTTTCACATATCGTCTGGTTTCTTTATACGGGACATTTTCGATAAATTCATCAATATCGTCGTTGAAATACTTTTCAAGCCATGTAGTAACCCTGTTTTCTCCTGCATTATAGGACATGATGGCAATCGGCAGAGCATTGAATTCATTAATAAGACCGGCCAGGTATTGTGTACCGATCAATATATTCTTCTCCGGATCAAAAAGGTCCTTGGCACTGTTGATGCTGACTCCGGCCTCACCTGTAATTCTCTTTGCAGTGGAAGGCATTACCTGCATTAACCCGATTGCTCCGGCCCATGATACTGCTTTGGGGTCAAAACGGCTTTCCTCCCTTATAAGGGCAGCTACGAGATAGGCGTCCACCGGACCTGATTCAGCAGCCTTTTTGATGTTGTCCCAGTAAGCAAGGGGATAAGAGTAGGGCAGGAACTCTTTTTCATCTTTAGGTTCCGCATGATAGATTGCAACTTTATATTTTCCAAGGGACATTGCCATAAATCCCAGGTATAACATATCTTCTTTGCTGTCGGCCTTCTTTAAGGCGAAGGCCACTTCATCTGCTGCATCATCTTTCATGCCGAGTGAATACAGTGCCTCTATCCTTTTGTTTGTTTCATTTTCAGGCATATCCGGTTTGACCGGTTTTATTTTATCCGGGGATGCAAGGGATGTGCGAAGCTTAATCATGTAGCCGTAATAACTCTCATCAGACGGGAGTCCATGGAATATCTCTGCTACATCACTGTCACACGATATATCCGTGTCATGCGTTGTCTGCTTTTCCTTAAGTCTCAAGCATTGAAGAGAAATCTTTTCCCTGGTCTTTGCTTCCCAGAAAAGATATTTATAAAAGTTTTTGCTTTGTTTATAAACAGCAAGTTTAGTGAAATACGTCAGGGCAGTGTCATAATCTCTGTTTACATAATGCATCCATCCCATTCCCCAGAACGCATTTTCAGCTTTACGTGGAAATCTTCTGATTACCTCCATGTAATTTGCCGCTGCGCTGATTGGTTTACCTCTTCTCTGAAATTCCTCTGCCTCCATAAGCAATAAACGGGGAATATGTTTGTCATCAGGATATCTCTTTTCAAGGGCAGTCATACTATTTGAAAATGCTTCATAACTGTCAGTCCTGTAGAATGAACGGGCCTGCCAGAACATTGCTTCCGGCGTATCGATCAGGCTGAAGCTCTTTGCCGATTCTTCATACCGTTTGGTCTTGAACTGGCACATGGCTATTGAATGTATTAGTTTATCTTTCTCTTCGTCATCTCCTGGTGTTTTAAGCAGCTCACTGTATGTTCTTTCAGCTGACCTGTACGAGTAATGACTGAAAAGGTTATCAGCCCTCTGCAGGGTTTCTTCTCTGGAAAAAACATCTGACTCAAGCACTTTTAATGCATGTAATGCTTTCTCTGAAAGCGGAACAGCACTCAAATAAATATCTTTATACAGACTGATCGATTTATTTAGTTCTCCCTCGATAGTAAGCAATGTAGCAAGGGTAAGTCTGGATTCCCAGTCACGGGGAAACATTGTGATATATTCAGACAGGGCTGAAATGGCCTCCCTGTCCCTGCTTAACATGAGCAATGATGAAATTACGGATTTTTTTGCATGCTGGAAGAGCAGACTGCTCTTAATGAGCGGGGCGGTTTCAATGACCTTCTCATACCTCTCTGCTGCAAGATACACATCAAGCAGAAGTGAAAGTGCGTAGTCACCCAGCAGGGGATAGGCATCATAAGCTTTCAGCAGGTATATCTCGGCCCTTTCAAATGACTTTTCTTCCTTATAAAGTCTGCCCAGCAGAAACAGGGCCTTGTCTTGCCCCGGCCGGTCATTGCTGATTATATCAAGGAGGATCTGTTCGCCGTCCCTGTTAATGTATTGATTGATCATGTCAGAGGCTTTTCTGAGGTCTTCTCTGTTCTGAAGAGTGTCAGCACGTTCTGCAGGGGTATTCTGTAATGCAGGTTGGTGTTCAGAGCTATAACCATTCTCTGAAAAAAACATCACTATTATGAAAAGACTGATTACAGCATAACCAAATGACGTAATGTTGATAGTTAAAGGCATACTGTATATTAGCTGAAAAAGAACAGGCAGGCAATATATAAGAAAAGCATCTGAAAAGAAAAGATTTTTAAAGGAAAGTGGAGGCGACGAGCGGATTCGAACCGCTGAATCGAGGTTTTGCAGACCCCTCCCTTACCACTTGGGTACGTCGCCTGATATGGTGTATGGAGTAATGAGTCAGGAGTTCAGTTAGGTAACTCTAGACTCAAAACTCTTAACTCTGATTTAAATGGAGCGGGAGACGGGTATCGAACCCGCGACCCCAACCTTGGCAAGGTTGTGCTCTACCACTGAGCTACTCCCGCATTATAAGTCAAAAGCTATAAGTTAAAAGTCAGAAGTAAAAAACTTCAATCAGTAAAGGAATTATTATACGAGGGCTGGACACATATACCCTGAACCTTTAACTCTTAATAAAAAAAAACGAATAGTCTATAATAGACAACTAAAATATTAATGAAATAATAACGGTTTTGTCAAATGTTCTATCCCGAATACAAAGAGTTTGCAAACAAGCAGAAGGTGTTTCCTTCTAGAAAGTGTTGAAGGCGGAGAAAAATGGGCGAGATATTCTTTTATTGGAAGCGACCCTTCAGTGATCATAGAGAGCAGGGGGAAACAGATTGTGATCAGGGAGGGGAAAAACAGAAAGAAGCTCACGTTTGACAAAGACCCTCTTGAGGTCATATCAGAACAGATCGATAAATATAAGCCGGTTACCATGCCCGGACTGCCAAGGTTTTTTGGCGGCTTTGTCGGTTATATCGGGTATGACACTGTCCGCTATTTTGAGGACCTCCCGGACTTGCAGCATGATGGTCTTAACCTGCCGGACATATTTCTTATGCTTACTGACTCGCTTGTCGTGTTCGATAACCTTACACATAAAATTCAGGTCATATCCAACGCTTATGTAAAGTCCAGCCCTGAAAAAGCGTATAAAAAGGCACAAGCCCAGATTAATAAGATAGTAAATAAACTGAGATCAAAAACAGTAGTCCCCGGGAAACGCAGAAAGACCTCAGGTGCTGCGCTACGGGTGAAAAAGGACAACTTCAAGTCGAATTACACAAAAAAGAGGTTTATAAAAGCGGTGGAAAAGACAAAAAAATATGTAAGGGCAGGGGACGTTATACAGACTGTTATATCGCAGAATTTTCATAAAGAG